>JABACA010000004.1 GCA_014237975.1 Mariniblastus sp.
GAAACTGCACGACCCCACCGATGAAAAAATCAGCAAGTTCATGGAATCCATCAAGGTGTTGATTGCACCCAAGACATGGACGCGGGAAGAGAATCCTGCCACGATTCAAATTCTTGACAATCAACTGGTGATCTACCAAACACCGGGAAACCAGGCCCAAATCAAAGACTATCTGTCAAAAATCCAAGCCGGTATTCAAATGACGGCCGGCGAACCGGCGTCAACTGGTGTATTTACAAACCGTTGGGTCGAAGCCCGCAAGAAAACCGACCAACCATTTGCCAGCGGGTTCCGCACCCCCGTTTCCCTCGAGGCGATGTTGAATCAAATCCAACAGGTCTCACAGGTGAATATTGTCGTCGACTGGGAATCCGTACTGCCAACCGGATGGACTCCACAAACCACCGTCCCAGCGAAAATTGAAGAAAACACGGTTGACGAGGCAATCCACCAGCTCGTTCGAACCATGGGACTTACCAGCCGGTATATCGATTCGAACACGATAGAAATCACGACGTTCAAATCGGCGGCCGATTCAGCTGAACTCGAAGTCTACTCCTGTCACAAGATCTTGAGTGGCAACATGACACCAGAGGCTTTGATGCAAGCTTTGGAAGGAGCATTGCATTTCAATGTAAACCAGTTAACCAACATACGGGTTGTCTATGAACCCGAATGCCAGTGCGTTATTGCACTGGCCCCGCAACTGGTCCAACGCCAGATCCACGCGGTCCTGCAACGGCTAAACGTAGAGTGATCCCGGAATCAAACGACTTCGATCCGGTCCGCACCGACTCGACCATGTCCATAATTGCGAACAGAAATCGAGTAATGATCGGAAAACCACGTTTCAATCTGTTTGACTCGATCAAGGTCAAAGTCCCGGTTGACGCTTAGCGTTTTTCCCGCTGCCGGGGCTTGTATTTCTCCATTTCGAACGACGATCTGCCCCGCCTTAACGACCATCCAAGGCCAACTGAACATCGTCTCATAGTTTTCCGACGGGGTATAAACCACGACATCTGCGTCCGCGCCAGCGGCCAAATGCCCCTTGTTTCGCAGGCCCAGTATCCTGGCCGGACCCGCGCGGGTAATGATGGCGATCTCGGACAGGGTATATTCACGGTCAAGGTCCGACAGGCTGCTCCTCTGGAGCACTCTCGGATTTACCCGCTTGAGTGTTTCCAACCGGTAACTGGCATCCATCAATAATCGAATAATCTGGGGATAGGCTAAAAAGCTACCGCCGTTGGGATGGTCACTGCTCATCACAACTTGCCAGGGATCCTCGACCCGCAAATACCACTCCAGGCCAATGGCCCATTGAAGTGCGTTGACAAAGTTGCGGTCGCGGTAACGGATGGGCGAAATCCCACACCCCGATTCCAGCTCGGTATCACAGGAATACCATTTTTCGCCACTCAGTTTTTGCAGGAAATAACCCAAGGGGCCATCGGCCGTCATGCTGGTCGTCGGTCCGAACATCACCTGTCCCACGTCGACGGTCAACTCGGGATGTTCATTGACGAAATCAGCCAAAGGGCCGACCTTCGATTCCAGCCCTGAATCAGAATCACCGGTTCCTCCGTAACTGTGAAACTGGATGTGAGTCAAATGCGCGCGTAATCCATCCAGGGACCGCATCGTTTCCAATGTGGTTGTCCAGTTACCTGGAATACCAAGATTATTGCAATGGATGTGCACCGGGTGAGGCAATTCAAGTTGGTTGGCAGCTTGGGTGATGCCCTGCAGGACCTGGCGGGGCGTCACTTCAAACCCGTCGATTACCTGGTCCAGATCACGGGCGTTACCGCCAGCCCTCTGTTTCCACATTTCCACACCACCAGGATTCACCAACTTGGGTGCGTAGGCACCGGATCGGTTGATCAGCCATGCCAAGAATGACTGGAGTCCCGCCGGGTCCTGATCAGCGATGTACTGCATGGCCAAATGATTGTTACCCACCAATACGTAAAACCCGGTGTCGATGTTGGGAACCAATTCGAATTCGTGATGTACGTGGCGAGCGCCCATCGGTGTCACGGCCGCATCAAAGCACGTGGTATATCCGAGTCCCGTGTAACGATAGCCGGTTGTCAAGATATCCGGGACGCTGCCCATCGGTGCATCGTGCGAAGTCAGGCCGTTACCGATCCGTCCCTGCTCCGGTTGCATTTTACGAGCCGCGTTGACCTTGGGCCCGGCAATATGGCAATGCATGTCAACGGCACCGGCCATCACGACTCGTCCGCTGACATCGATCGTAACCGCGCCGGCCCCGTCTTTCGGTGCATCGACAATCTTGCCGTTCTCAATCCAGATATCACCCACCACGCCGTCCACACCGTGGACCGGATCATAGAGGGTCCCACCAGACAGCTTGAGAAACGACATTGAGATTCCCTTCCCCTAAGCTAAGCCTAGCGTGGATGCCTGGGACGATAAGCGGGGGATTGAATTTTCTCATCTGGGTCTGCCTCTTGGCCCAAACGATCATCCATCGCAATTCTCAGTTCCAGCTCATCGAGAATCTCTTCAAGCTTTTCATAATTCTGGCCGATTCGGTCCAGCCTCTGCAGGGCGGTAGATGACTTGGCAGAAGGACCGCTCGTATCGATCGTAATTTTTCCGGAATTGTAACGTGGACCAGAAACCATGAAATTTAACACTCTTTTTGGTTGATCAGTCGATTGGATTGTCGGCGCGAAACAGTTGCCGTCGCTTCGATTGTTCTAGGATCGCACCGAAATATCAAGGGTCAAATTCCACCCCAGGCAGTCTTTTAGTTTGAAGTCACCTTGAGTTCGGTCCGCAACCGATCAAGTTCGGCCTTTAATTCGGCTTTGGTTTCTCCGTATCTTGGGTCATCTATATAGCTCTGATTCTCATTGGGATCTCGCATTCGATCCATCAGATCCCACTGGTCTATGTCGACCTTGGCCCGCCGCTTTTCGCGGTCGATTTTTCGGTAGTAGTGGATCAATTTGTATCGATCGGTCACCACTCCATAGTGGGCGGCCACATTATGCGTTCCGAGTTCATAATAGTGGTAATAAAACGACTTCCGCCAATCCGCAGGATTTTTTCCGGTCAACAACGGCTTGAGGGAACGCCCTTGCATATCGGCCGGAATGTCTACCCCGGCCACCTCCAGAAATGTCTCCGGAAAATCCAGGTTGGAAACGATATGACCGTTACTGCTACCCGGTTTGACCACGCCCGGCCAGCGGACAATTAACGGGGTGCGCAACGACTGCTCAAAAATCCATCGCTTGTCATACCAGCCATGCTCGCCCAAATAGAATCCTTGATCGGATGAATAAATGACAATCGTATTGTCAGCTAATCCGCTTTGATCCAGGTAATCCAACACCCGACCGACATTGTCATCCACCGAGGCAATACACCTCAAATAATCCTTGATGTAATACTGGTAATGCAAACGCCGTTTCTGGTCGTCCGTTGTGGCGTCGTCCCGATTCTTCAGGTAATGTTCATTACGGTTCTTGTAAGCCGCAATCCAGTCCGACTTCTGTTCTGGAGTGAATCGACGAAAGAAACGTTTCGCTTGTTCGGAATCCGGGTCAGGAAACAACTTCAAGTCAAATCCTGGCCGCATGTCTTTACCAACTTCCATGGCGTTCTCGGCCAGGACTTCGGCGCGACCCGAATAGTCGTCCAGTAGATTGCTTGGTTCAGGCATGTTTTGGTTTTCATACGTTGCCAGGTGGTCTTTCCCGGGTAACCAGGCCCGATGTGGCGCCTTGTGCTGTAGCATCAGCATGAACGGCTTCTCTCGGTCCCGGTCTTCGAGCCATTGCAAGGCATGGTCCGTCGTCACGTCGGTAACGTAGCCCGGCACTTTCTGCCGACCCTCCGGAGTCAGGAAATCGGGGTTGTAATAGTTACCTTGGCCGGGCAAAACAAACCAATGATCGAAGCCGGTTGGATCCGTGCCCAAATGCCATTTTCCAACCACGGCGGTCTGATATCCCGCAGCCCGAAGAAGTTTGGGAAATGTCTGCTGGGCACCATTGAATTTGTCACCATTTTGACGAAACCCGTTCAAGTGAGAGTACTTTCCAGTCAAAATCACTGCCCGGGCCGGACCACAAATCGAGTTGGTCACAAGGCAACGATCAAATCTCATCCCCTGGCTGGCCAACCGGTCCAGATTGGGCGTGCGGTTGATTTGTGAGCCGTAAGCCCCAATCGACTGGTACGCATGATCATCCGAAAAGATAAATAGAATGTTTGGCTTGGCTGACGACTCACTACCGCTGTCGGTAGTCTCCGCTGAATAACCAATACCGGCAAAACCAACCACCATTCCAAATACGGTCAGCATCAAAACTGTTTTGCGTCGTGTCATTGTTAATCCGTTTCTAGTTTGCATGTTTCACCGAAACCAGCCGCAAGGAAACTGCCCGAGAACGAAGCAACCGCTCCATTCCCATTTAAGGATTTTATTAACCCGTCATTATACGCGAGCCACTCCACCTCTGCAAAACGGGCCGATCGGTTGAGATCTGCCTGAAATCAACGAACCAGCCTGACCTTAACAAATCGACATCGATCGCGGGCCAGGGCAATGGGCGAATCGCCCCGGGATTTGGTCTGAATCGACAAAGCCAGCGCTGCCAAGCTCAATCAGCCGAAATGGGGGGTGTTAAAATATCGGGGTCAATCCGGTTTTGCGATTAACGCTGGACCATCGAACCAGCCGTTCAGGAGACGTCAAGGAAAAATGGGTTTCGGTTCGACCTTGCGGAAACTGCGGACATTACCAGTTAGCGCCCGGCAAAATCGGCACAGGTATGTGGGGTCGGTTTGTTCTGTCGCAAACCAGCAAAAACGGGTTCAAATCTTTTAAAATTGACAGGCAGTCGCGCTAAATTGTGTCAAAATACCAACAGCAATACAAACATTTCTTGAATCAGCCTGTGCAAGGAGTCTATCGAGCAAGCTGAGATAAAACTGGGTATGGAGTCCGGAGTCGAAAATGATCGACCATCAAAAAGTATGGATAACTTTTCTAGCTTTGATAGCTTTCATTGCGCTGGCAACCAGTGCATATACTTCTGTTGGTCAGCAGCCCATCCAACCTGGCTTGCCGGATCCAATTCCAGCCGTTGAACTGGAGATGGTCCAGGGTGTTGACGCGCCCGAGACATCTGCAGAATCTGGATTTGGATTAGTACCGGTCAACCCTCGCGATAATTCTGTTTGGACTCAACAACAGCTGACCGATGAGTCGGACAACCTGATCGATGACCGTACAATGTCGATGTTGCGGTCGGGCAACATCGATGACCTTTCAGATGATTCGCCGTCTGACATGGCTGAAACCATTCGAACCCGATATCCCGATGGTAAAGTCCAAATCCTCAAGAATGTTGTGCAGGATGAAGTGGGCAACTTTTACAACCACGGGGTCTGGCGACTCTACAACCAAGATGGACAGGTTTTGGCCGAAGGCCAGTTCAATCAAGGGTTAATGGAAGGCCAGTGGCAGCGGTGGCATCCGGCAGGGTCGGAGGGACTGTTCAGCACAGAACCGTTTAATCAATTCCAGGGTCCATTCCACTCGTTTGCCACGTTTGCCCATGGAAAACTGGACGGCGTGTGGATCATGTATGACAAGGAACGGCGAAAAATCCTGGAGATTCCTTACCGACAAGGCAAACGCCATGGCTCCGCTATCTGGTGGTATCCGTCGTCCAACAAGATGCGGCAAGCCAGTTTTCGAGACGGCCAGCTAGACGGACAATTAAAAGAATGGGATCAACAAAACAAATTGGTCCGGAATGACGAGTTTATTTCCGGCAAGAAAATCGTCCGCAATACATCATTTTTTCGACCCAAACAAAAAGAATCTGAAACCTACTTCCTGGACACCGAACTGGAGCTGGAAGGCGACGACAACTGGTGGGATGCCCAGCCAGCGAGCTTTTCGACTCGTGGTGAAGCGATCCAACACGGACCTGCTTCCGCCTGGCACGACAATGGCCAGCTGAAAATGAAAGGGCAATATCTCTACAATCATCGCGAGGGTCGGTTTACCTGGTGGCATCAAAACGGGCAGCGATCCCTGGCCGGCACCTACGACGGGGGGGTAAAAACAGGACTCTGGACCTGGTGGCATCCCAACGGGATGAAGCGTATCCAGGGGAACTACCAGGACGACAGCGAATCGGGGAATTGGAGCTGGTGGGACGAAGGGGGGAACCTGGTCTCGACCGAGAGCATGACACCTGCCAAATCGACGGGTGAACTCCTTGAGCCCGGAACCATCAAGGAAATCGAATTGGACCAGCTCCTCGAGTCACCCCTCGAACCGTCAGCGACCGGCCCGGAAACGCTGGAAGAAATCTCTCCCGAAACTCCCGCCTTCCAGGAGAACAACCGGTTGATTCCACAAATCGGTTTCGAAGAGGACGAGTCGGATGAGATCCTGCTGGAGGAGCCGAAACGGGCGGACAAATAACCGGTCATCAACTGGTACAGTTTTGCCTTGACGGCCGACATGTACAACTACTTTTACAAGTACTGGTTCCCCGGGCTTCCCCGGGAAGAACCGGAGCAATGCATGGACCATCGACGGGTGTGAATAACGAGAGTGTTCTCACGCCAGCTTCCCGATAGGTCAACAAGGTGTTATGGCATCACCCGACACCAGGGTAAACCAATGATGAAACGCCCGAATCGGCACTAGTCGACATCCCTAGATTGGTTAAAATGCGGGCTGTTCTTTGACGTACAGCTACCACACCGACCAACAAACAAACGTTGCAGCGCAACCGTTCCGGTTCGGCACGACGTTATTTGACCACATCATCCGATGCTTTAATCGATTTCCAAGGGGATATTGTGACCTCCGTTGATCAACTTCTTAAAACGCCTTTTCATCAATGGCACACCGAACATCATGGTCGCATGGTAGATTTTGCAGGCTGGTCCATGCCGGTCCAGTACAAGAGCATCATGGAGGAACATCACCAAACCCGTAATGCCATCGGCATTTTCGATGTTTCCCACATGGGTCGGTTGTTTTTCACTGGTTCCCACGTGGATCAATTTCTGGACAGTTTGACTACACGGCGAGTAGCCGGTGTTGATGTGGGTCGGATTCGCTACTCGTTAATGACCAACGAGGCGGGCGGTATTCTGGACGACGTGTTGGTTTACCACCTGGCTGATTCTGCGGGCACACCGTTTCACATGATGGTCGTCAACGCCAGTAACCGTGAAAAAATCGTCAACTGGTTGAATGCGCACATCCCGGCTGAAAGCGATATTTCCATCGATGACCGGACGCTGGAAACCGCAATGATTGCCATTCAGGGTCCCAAGGCCAACGGTATGGTCGCCGAAATCTGCTCGGTCAATCCAGACGACCTTAAGTACTACACCGGAACCGCGGCAATGATCGGCGATCATCCTGTCATCCTGAGTCGCACCGGATACACGGGCGAAGATGGATGTGAGTTGATTGTTGACGCCGATGTGGCTCTCAATGTGTGGGAGATGCTGATGCAACCTGCTGTCCAGCAGGGAGGTGGCGCCACAGGTCTTGCGGCGCGCGACACGCTACGCCTCGAAGCTGCCATGCCGCTATATGGACACGAACTGGATGAAACGACCAATCCCGCTCAAACAGATCTGAAATTTGCGGTCAACCTTAAAGATCGTGAATTCATCGGTCGCGACGCCATACTTGCAGCAAGCAGCGAACCATCACTGCCAATTCGTATTGGACTGGAGCTGGCAGGAAAACGGGCGGCCCGCGAAAATTGCAGCATCATCGCCCAGGGAAACAAGGTTGGCATCGTGACCAGTGGCACCTTTGCTCCAACCCTGCAAAAGTCAATTTCGATGGGTTATGTTGACCGACAATTCGCCGAAATTGGAACGACTCTGGAAATTGACATTCGCGGGAAAATAGCCACGGCCCAGGTGGTCAAATTACCCTTTTATTCCCGGACCTGATTTCCGTCTCAATAAAATCCAACCAACTAACAACTCGAAAGGGAGAACCTAAGTGAATCCTGAACAACTACTCTATGCCGAATCGCACGAATGGGTACACGTTGATGACAATAACGGTGATAAAATTGCAACCATTGGTATCTCGGCACACGCAGTCGAGGCGCTAACCGATCTGGTCTATATGGATTTACCTGCAGTTGGGACCACCGTCACCGCTGGCGAACCGTTTGGAGAAGTGGAATCCGTCAAGGCTACCAGTGAATTGTACAGCCCGGTTGACGGTGAGGTTGTTGAAGTGAATACCACGCTGCCTGACAATCTTGAGATTCTGGGAACCGACCCCTATGTCGAAGGCTGGATTCTAAAAGTCAAGCTGACCAACCAGGACGCGATGGAGAAACTGCTGGATCATGCCGCATACGAAAAAATGTGCAGTGGCTCCTGATGACCCGTTGTTCCATTGTTAGTTCTTTGCCACCCAGCGATTCAAAACCTTCAGCACCGATGGTCCGCCGTCGAAAAATATACTTGTGAGTTTAAACATGACCACCAAAACCATTGAGCATGAAACGCTTGAGCAATTGATGCGGCATGATGATTTTATTGATCGTCACATTGGGCCTAATGATTCCGAAATCAAAGAGATGTTAGACACGGTGGGTGCCGACTCGTTGCAGGACCTGATCCAAACCACCATTCCAGCGAGCATCGAGCTGGATAATCTTTTGGATCTGCCCAGCCCTTCTTCCGAAGCAGAAACTCTGAACAGGCTTGCCGAGTTCGCCCAACGGAATCAGGTTTTTAAGTCATTTATTGGTATGGGCTATTATGGCACGCATGTTCCGACAGTCATTTTAAGGAATGTGCTGGAAAACCCGGGTTGGTATACGGCTTATACGCCGTACCAAGCTGAGATCTCTCAAGGCCGTCTCGAATCACTGCTGAATTTCCAGCAAATGATTATGGATATGACATCGATGGACATGGCCAACGCATCATTGTTGGACGAAGCAACTGCGGCGGCCGAAGCGATGACACTCTGTAAACGGGCCGGAAAACAACCTTCCAATCTCTTTTTTGTTGCCGATGATGTGCATCCTCAAACCATCGATGTTCTCAAAACTCGCGCAGAGTATTTCGGATTTGAAATTGTGACGGGTGCACCTGCCGAGATCGCCTCTCACGATCTATTCGGCGCCCTTTTGCAGTACCCTGGAACGTACGGCCAGGTCGACGACCTGACTGACATCATCGACGCAGCCCATGAACAAAAAGCGCTGGTCG
The DNA here is from genome assembly GCA_014237975.1 of Mariniblastus sp. Taxonomy (GTDB): domain Bacteria; phylum Planctomycetota; class Planctomycetia; order Pirellulales; family Pirellulaceae; genus Mariniblastus. The sequence goes on from JABACA010000004.1 coordinate 9,274, forward strand.
CGGTTTCCACGGACCTATTGAGCCTGGCATTGCTCAAGCCACCCGGAGAGATGGGCGCTGATATTGTCGTGGGCAGTGCCCAGCGGTTTGGTGTCCCAATGGGATACGGCGGACCCCACGCTGCATTTTTTGCGACCCGGGATGCCTACAAACGTTCCGCACCCGGTCGTATTATTGGAGTCTCCCGCGACGCGCGGGGCAAAACGGCGCTGCGGATGGCGATGCAAACCCGCGAACAACACATTCGCCGCGACAAGGCAACGTCGAATATTTGTACCGCCCAGGCACTGCTGGCCAACATGGCTGGATTGTTTGCCGTCTACCACGGACCGCAAGGCATTCTTGATATTGCCAGCAGGGTACACCGATTGACGACGTTAATGGTGGCGGGACTGGAACAGCTAGGATTCTCCGTCAACCAGACCGTCTTTTTTGACACTGTTTCTGTGGCAACGGACCAAGCCAAGTCGATCTCCCAGCGGGCCGAACAACACCAGTGCAATCTGAGATTCTCGGGCGACACCACGATTGGAGTCAGCCTGGATGAAACAACGACCGCTGCTGACGTCGAATGCCTATGGATGATTTTCTCGGGCGAAGCGGCCCCATTCACGGTTAGCCAACTGGATGCCGACCCGAACATCTCCGCAAGTCGAATTCCGGAGACGTTGCAACGCACTTCCAGCTATCTGCAACATGAGGTCTTCAACAAATTTCATTCCGAAACAGAAATGCTCAGGTACCTCAAACGATTGGAAAACCGAGATTTCTCGTTGACCCATGGAATGATACCGCTGGGATCATGCACCATGAAATTGAATGCGACGACTGAAATGGTGCCCATCACCTGGCCCGCGTTTGCCAATATTCATCCGTTTGCTCCTCCCGAACAAACGCAGGGCTACGACGAGATGATCGGGCAACTGGAAACCTGGTTGATTGAAATCACCGGGTACGATGCGATCTCAATGCAACCCAATTCTGGAGCTCAAGGAGAGTATGCAGGGTTGTTGGCCATCCGCCGTTACCATCAAAGCCTTGGAGAAACACATCGCGATATTTGCTTAATACCGAGTTCTGCTCACGGAACCAATCCCGCTACTGCCAGTATGATGGGTTTGAAAGTTGTGGTCATCAAAACGGATGAAAACGGCAACATTGACATGGACGACCTGTTGGCCCGAGCGGATGAAAATGCCGACAATCTGTCCAGCCTGATGATCACCTATCCCAGCACCCACGGTGTCTTTGAAGAAACCATTCAACAAGCCTGCCAAATCATCCACGACCGAGGAGGACAGGTCTACCTCGACGGTGCCAATATGAATGCCTTGGTTGGATTGACCACGCCGGGGTTAATCGGCTCGGATGTTTCGCATCTGAATTTGCACAAGACATTTTGCATTCCTCATGGTGGAGGAGGTCCCGGCATGGGGCCGATTGGTGTCAAGAAACACTTGGCACCTTTTTTGCCGAATCACGTCGTCCGCCACGATGATCGACTTGCATCGGGAGGAGCCGTCTCGGCCGCCCCGTACGGGAGCTCAGCCATTCTGCCAATCTCGTGGGCCTACATTCATATGATGGGCGAAGCGGGTCTTACCAAGGCCACCCAGGTTGCCATCCTGAATGCCAATTACATCGCGGCAAGACTAAAAGGGAGTTACGAAGTTCTGTACAAAGGTCGCAATGGACGGGTGGCCCACGAGTGCATTGTTGACATACGCCCTATCCAGGAAGCGTGCGGGATTGATGAAAAAGACATCGCAAAGCGTTTGATGGACTACGGTTTCCATGCGCCGACCATGTCGTGGCCCGTTCCGGGCACGATCATGATTGAACCCACAGAGAGTGAATCCAAATACGAACTTGATCGCTTTTGCGATGCTTTGTTAGACATCCGGAATGAAATTCGCCGCGTCGAAACTGGCGAATTATCCGCCGATGAGAGCTTGCCCAGAAATGCACCGCATACCATGTACGAAATTGCAGATGAGATTTGGTCCTACTCGCCAGCCAACGGCGACGCCATGGAAGGAACCGAAGCACCTCCGATGCGAAAATATAGCCGGAATGCGGCGGTCTTTCCCAGCCACTCCACACGATTGTCAAAATTCTGGCCAGCTGTTAACCGAATCGATGATGTTTTCGGCGACCGTAATTTTGTATGCAGCTGCCCACCACTGTCTGCCTACGAGGACGATCTTGACGAATAGCTGGAACGGTGTTTCCTCGGGTTGAGTTCATGAACAGTTGTCGACTAATTATCGATTCACCGGCTACCGGCAGCTGGAACATGGCCGTCGATCAGGCGTTGATGGAAACGGCGGACAAGACAGCGCGGTCAACACTCAGATTGTATTCCTGGCAACCGGCAACATTGAGCCTGGGCTACTTTCAAAATTATGACGATCGCCAGGGGCATGCGGAGAGCCTGATTTGTGACTGCATTCGACGCTCGACCGGTGGAGGTGCCATCGTCCACCACCACGAACTCACGTACAGCCTGTGTGTGCCAAGTGACAATCGTTGGTCAAAAAAGAACGCAGAACTATACGATGTGATTCACCGCGCCACGATCAACACGCTCAAACAATGGAAAGTACAGGCTCAGTTGTTTGATACCCACCACAGCTCCTCTCGCGAAAATCCCAGTGCATTTCTTTGTTTTGAGCGGAGGACGCCGGGAGATGTCATATTGGATTCATTTAAAATCGGCGGCAGTGCGCAACGTCGAACAAAACATGCACTGTTACAACACGGCAGTATTCTTCTGTCAAAATCAATTCACGCACCCCAATTGCCTGGAATTACCGACCTGGCACCATGCAAAATCAACACCAAAGAATTCAGCCAGGCCTGGGTTGCTTCCGTCAATCAGGGACTGCAATTTGAGATATCGCCAGGCGAACTTTCCGATAAGGAAATCGCCTCGGCCACAGCAATCGAGACCAATCGTTATGCTACGAATCACTGGAACAAGAAGCGGTAGGTAACAACTAACCCGGCACGCCAAGTGTTCAACCATAACGATATGGCTAGATATTCCGGCTAACGCCACTTTTTGTCACGAAATAAGTCTGTTTTAACGTTACATTAGTAACAGAATGCCCCGCCTTGATTTGACAACCTTAATGGATCGAAGATAATGACCTCAGAGCGTTGACCTAGGAATTGTACCGTTGCGGGTAGCAGAACCGAATCAAAATGTCCTATTCAATAAGCAAATTCGCTGTTCCGCAATTCAAAACTTGTTAGGAAACGTAGTATGCAAGTAGTTTTGAAAGTTGTTGGGGGAAAGAATGACGGCCGAGAGATCGTCATTAGTGTACCCAAGTTCATTATCGGTCGTGGTGAAACTGCCCATCTGCGACCCTCCAGTGATTTAATTAGTCGAGAACACTGTTCGATTTGTATTAGAGACGGCCAAGTAACCGTTGACGACATGAACAGTAGTAATGGCACGTTCATAAATGGTACGCAATTAACTGGCACCCACTCGGTCAAGTCCGGTGATTCGCTAAGGGTAGGTCGCCTCCAGTTCAACATTCTCATTGATCCCGTTAAAGCAGGTAACAAGAAACCAAGAGTCAACAGTGCTGTCGAAGCTGCTTCGCGGACGATGGAAGAAAAACGAGCCAGCAAAGAGGCGATCGAAGACAGCATCACGGATTGGCTCGCTGCTCCCGAAGAAGTCGATCCAAAACAGAGTTTCCCAACGGCTGAAACAGTTCAATTCACGATTGAAGATTCAACGACAAAAGAAAACCTTGACTTGGATGAATCATCCGATTCGTCGAGTGAAAATCTTGTTGACCCTGAAACGGATGAATCTGACGAAAAGAAGCAGAGCAAGAAAAAGAATTTTGGTAAACTGCCTCCTCGTCCCAAATTTAGTCATGATGATTCAACAACTGCCGCAGGTGATGTTTTAAAGAAGTTTTTCAACCGTCGATAATATGAAAACCGATCCAATTCAATGGCGGTGGCAATCTTTGGTTGCTACCGTTTGTTTTTTTGTCGGTGTTTTGCAAGATTTCCAAATCTTCTGTTTTCTTTTCCAATATTATCATGCGGCTGTCGAATTTCAGGAAAACGCCTTAAATCATCCAAAATCGAGATATGTCAAAACTGATACTGGATTTTGAGAGTAGTAAATAGGGCTGAGATTTCAGAGGGAGTTAGTTTGGCAGAAGAACTTTCCATTTTGGTTAATCGTTGCCTGACCGGTGATCAACCCTCTTTTCAGACGTTGGTAGACCGTTTTCGCGGACAGGTGTTTGGCCTCTGTTTTCGGATGCTTGGGCAACGCGAAGACGCAGAGGATGCAACCCAGGAGACCATGATTCGGCTGGTAAACAACTTGCATCGGTGGGAACAGGATCGAGCATTTGAACCATGGCTTTTAACCATTGCTGGAAACCGATGTCGTACACGGCTTGCGAAAAGAAAGCGCCGTCCAACTCCCGTGCCCCTGGATTACCCGATCCAGGATCAATCGCATTTGGAACGAAAAGCCCAATTGCTGACCGAGGAAATCGACTTGGCACTGGCACATTTACGCCTTGAGTACCGCCAGGCATTCAACCTATTTCACCAACGGGAATTGGGGTACGCCGAAATTGCTGCGGAGCTGGAGGTTCCTTTGGGAACCGTCAAAACCTGGGTGCATCGTGCACGACGTGAAATTGTTACGCGACTTAGAAAAAGAGGGGCTCTGAGTGGAGACCACACTGACATGCGTACAGTTTGAAAAACGAATTCAATCGTTAATGGATTCACGCCAGGAGTTAGCCACTGACTCACTGTTGGATGAACATCGTGCGCATTGTCCAAACTGCTGTGAGATACTCGATTCCTACCAGTCGTTAGAAGATAGTTTTTCAGGAAAACTTCCGACAACCATTCAACAAGCCATCGGCGACCAGGTCGATAAACCAGCTGTCATTTCAACACATCGATGGTCTGGATACATGCCATTGGTGCTTACTTTGGTGGTTGGTTTAATCGCAGGGTCGATCATTGGATTGTCATCGAGATCGTTATTGGAACCTGTTGCTGCCAAGAATCACACTGAAGTTGGACCAAGAATCGAAGCGAATTCAATTTTGCCGACGTCCTCTAGTGATCTCAACGAGATATTCAACAGCATGAACGAACTCAACTCCCCGTTGACGTCTATTGACCAGATAATTCAGCAGTTCCCAACCGTAAATTTGTATTACCGTTACACTGCCGAGTTGCCGGGAATCCGTTCGATCCGCTCATCGTTCAACGTTGCTTTCGACTGGTTCCAGGAAACCTTCATATTGGACATGGACAGCATAGACAGGAAAAACCAATAAACGGCTGGTCCATCTTTGACCCCGACGAGTGGTTTTAATTTTCATATCAAACCCTTCCTGGTAGTGCCGCTCAACAATACCCGTTGCGACAGGACAATGCACGATTGTCCCCTCTTAACCGTCACAACCGGATCACCCAAACGACCTTGACAGTTTACCGAGTCGGAATTTTCTTTTTCCCCGTAAAAGTTTACTTTCGTGTCCTATTTTTACTCCGGGCAGTTACCCAGTGAGAAAGCACGCACCCGCCAAATCCAATCCAATTTGCATAGGACACTTAATGGCCACCAAAAAAACCACCAGAACATCGGGGACCACAAAACAACCGTATATCCAAATGAACGAAACGGGCCATCGAGCCGGGCAGGACAGACGCCAACAAACTGTCCCCGTCGCACATGAACGCCGAAAAGTTAAAAGACGGCGACAAATTGATCCGACGACATGCGAGCGAGAATACAATGTTTCGGAAATAGAATTTATGCAAGCTATGGATGAATACAAACGTGCCAGCGGACGCATGTTCCCGACTTGCAGCGAGATTCTGGAAGTCATTATTAAACTTGGGTATCGCCAAGTCGAAGAACCCGGAGAAATCTATCAAGCGGAAATGCAAGACACGCTAATGCAGCAAGCCGAAGCGATCTCGGAAGAATTTGCCTAATTTATTAAACTGCATGCAAATCGACCTCTAAAACCGCCTATTAAGGCGGTTTTTTTCGTTGATATTGTTTGTGGCAGCCACTTGGACTAAAGTCCCCCGTCAATTGCAGTCCCAAATTCGTGTTAACACTGAGTCCGCACATGGTTCGCCTTGCTACACAATCAGTTATCCGTTTACCTTCAATCCGTTTTTTCCGTGCAGCACAATGGGCCTGTATAACACTGTTGGCATGTTTGCAATTAGGATGCAGCATCAATGCTGATCGATATAACCGTCTTGGAAAAGAGGCATTTGATGAAGGTCAAATGACTGAGGCAATCAATCAGTTTCAAACTGCACTTTCAGCTGACCCCAACAATTCGGATGCCTACTACAACCTCGCCTCCAGTTATTACACATTGGGCAAGCGAACCAACAATCCACAGGCGTTAGCCCAGGCTGAGGAACTTTATCGTCAAGCGATTGCCCTGAATGATATGAACGAGGACGCTCACCGCGGCTTGGCTTGCTTGTTGGTGGACACCAACAGGAAACAAGAAGCCTTTAACTCATTGAAGGGATGGCAAGCAAGACATCCTACAAGTGTCGATCCACTTATCGAATTGGCCAGGTTGAACCAGGAATTCGGCAACAGTCGACAAGCCGCTGATTTACTGACCGATGCGATCTTACTGGACAACCAGAATGTTCGCGCCCTGACTGCCATGGGTTATGTGCGTGCCAGCCAAGGCCAATACGCACAGGCCATCCAGAATTACAACCGGGTTCTACAGCTGGACGGCAACCAAACCCAGGTCACTCAACAGATCAACGAGCTCCAATTGAGAATGGCTCAGAACAGCCAGAATCAAAAGACGTCCTCTTATTAAAGGCCGTTCCCCCCGGCCCGCCATTCCATCGGCCATAGACGGCTTATGGACAGATAGCGACAAGTAGGTCCGTTTCCCGAATCCCGACACCCAGTTTCTAGCGGACCGCCACTTTCCTGTCATTTCCGAAACTACTAGAATTCGGAATAGACCAGCCGCTGATGACCAGCCGCTGATTTGGCACTCTTTCTTTCAGATGCAATTGGATATGTCCTCTCCCACAACGACTGAGCGTGTTTTCAACTTTTCGGCAGGACCTGCCGTTTTGCCAGAAATGGTGCTGGAACAAATCCGGGACGAGCTGTTATGTTTGCCGGGAGTTGGTAGCAGCGTGATGGAAATCAGCCATCGCAGCCAGGCGTTTGTTGAGATCCTGGACGATGCCAGGCGGCGAATCATTGATTTGCACCAAATCCCTGACGACCATGAAGTCTTATTTGTTCAGGGTGGCGCAACCCTGCAAAACACAATGATCCCAGCCAACCTGCTCGTCGATCAAAACCAAACGGCCGACTGCATTATCACCGGGACGTGGGGAAAGAAGAACAGCCAGGATATTCAATATTATGGAAGCCTCAACATTGCTTGGGATGGAGCTGAAACCAACTACACTCAAGTGCCAACCAATAGCGAACTCAATTTGACAGAAGGTGCAGCTTACTGTCATTACACTTCGAATGAAACGATTCACGGCGTTCAGTTTCCAGAGCCCCCAGAGGTCGGCGAAGCGCCTTTGGTTGTCGATCAATCCTCTGACTTCCTGTCGGAGCCCCTGGATATTAAACGCTTTGGAATGATCTATGCCTGCGCCCAAAAAAACTGTGGTATTGCGGGTGTCACCACATTGATCATTCGACGGGAGCTGTTGGAAAGGGCGGGGGACCGGTTGCCTCGCTACCTGGATTATGCCCAACACGTTAAGGGGGCATCCATGCTGAACACACCACCCACCTTTGCAATTTATGTGACCGGACTGGTGTGTAATTGGATTCAGAACACCGTGGGCGGACTCGAGGAAATGCACCGTTTGAACCAGGAAAAAGCAAACCTGCTGTATAACCTGATCGACAACAGTGGTGGATTTTTTCTGGGTCACGCCCAACCCTCGAGCCGCTCGTTAATGAATGTCGTTTTCCGTTTAGAATCGCAAGAGCTGGATTCCAAATTTGTTACAGAAGCTGCCGCACTGGGAATGACCGGTTTGAAAGGCCATCGCAGTGTGGGTGGCATTCGAGCTTCCATCTATAATGCAATGCCACTGAGTGGAGTTCAGGCACTGCATGATTTCATGCGGGACTTCGCCCAAAGAAACGGTTAGTTACAGGAAACCAAGTCTGTCCAAGATTCTATTTTCAGTTTGATGCGTTTTGTTCGTATTTGTAAAACCACACAGCCAAAATCCGGGATGCAATGTCAACCACCAGTCCATCCAAGCCCACGAACGCTGAAACAATCGATTCCAGTGCGATCCGCATTCTCGTATTGGATAATATTGCCCAGGAGGGGCTTGACCTGCTGGAGAAAGCAGACGGCATCGAATATGAAATACAAACCGGCCTGGCAGGCGAAGAATTGCAATCTGCCTTGGCCCAGTTTGACGGTGCCGTATGCCGCAGTGGGGTGAAAATTACTGCGGATTCCCTGATGGGTAATACCCGCTTGAAAGCCATTGCGCGAGCAGGCGTGGGTACCGATAATATTGATAAAGCGGCAGCGACACGACTGGGCATCGTCGTCATGAACACGCCGACCGGTAATACGGTTAGTACGGCGGAGCATACCATGGCATTGATGCTGGGGCTTTCCCGGAATTTGGCCCCCGCTCATGCCAGCCTGTTAGCGGGAAAGTGGGACCGAAAGAAATTCTCTGGCAGGCAACTGGCTGGCAAAACTTTGGGGATTGTCGGACTGGGGCGAATTGGACAAGAGGATGCCTCTCGCGCCAAATCATTCGGGATGAACATCATTGGCTACGACCCGTTCCTGTCAAATTCCCAAATTGAGCAATTGGGTATCGAGCCTTGCACCACCGTCGCCAGCCTCTTGCCGGTTATTGACTACCTTACGGTCCATACGCCACTTACACCTGAAACCGAGGGTTTAATCGGATCCGACCAGATTGCACAAATAAAACCGGGTGCCCGATTGATCAATTGCGCTCGAGGTGGAATCTATGACGAGCAGGCATTGGTAGAGGGACTGAAATCCGGAAAACTGGGAGGCGTTGCTTTGGATGTATATAAATCCGAGCCTTGCACGGACAGTCCGTTATTTGAAATGCCCGGAGTTTTGTGCACACCTCACCTCGGGGCCAGTACGGAAGAAGCCCAGATCCAGGTTGCCGAAGAAGCGGTGACGTTGTTAACGAAATACTTGAAACATGGTGAAATCCGGCATGCGGTAAACACGATTGCTGTAGATCCCCAGACCATGGAAAAAATACGTGGATATTTGGATGTTGCCTACCGACTTGGCATCATGATGTGTGGATGGCATGGTGGCGCCATTGAATCTATATCGCTCGAATACCACGGAGAATTGGTCGAGCAAGACACCCGATTATTGACATCCGCATTTTGCGTCGGTGTCCTGGAAAACATAGCAGACAATGCCAACATCATTAACGCCGCAACATTATGCGAAGAACGCGGCCTGGACGTAGTCACTCGCGCGAGCCGCGAGAACGATACGTTCAGCTCAATGATATCGGTAACCGTCCGAAGCAGCAGCCTTGAATGCCAGGCCAGTGGGACACTGTTTGGAAAAGACATGCCTCGCCTGGTGATGGTTGACAATTATCCAACTGATGCGTTCATGGACGGGTATCTTTTGATTTTCACCCACCAGGATATTCCAGGTGTGATCGGGTATGTTGGCAATGTACTGGCCCAAGAAAAAGTCAACATTGCACAAATGGCCGTCGGCCGGATGTCAGTCGATGTGGGAGGACCAGCCATCGGGGTGCTAAATCTTGATTCACCTGCGTCTCAATCAGCGCTGGATCAGGTTTTGGAATACGAAGGAATCGATACCGTTCGGATGATCAGCCTTCCTGCCCATGACCAACTGCCGGACTGGCTGTCTTAAAGGCAAACCCGTGGCTGCAGACCTTGGCAACCGTCATTTAACAATGAACTCGTTGCTTGGAGCAGGTAGGAGTTGTGGCTCCATTAATTGGCAATCTTCAACTTGATATATTGGGTTGCCTCGTTCAATGCATCCGTCAGTTTTTCCGGATGCTTTCCACCCGCCTGGGCCAAGTCCGGTTTACCGCCCCCGCCGCCTCCAACCACAGGTGCAATTTGCTTGACCCAATCACCGGCGCTAATTCCACGATCCACCAAATCTCTACTGACGCCGGCAACCAGAATTACCTTGTCTTGCGACGGAACCGTGGCCAGGAAAACGGCAACTGGCTTGTCTTTTTTGCGCATCTGATCAATCAACTGACGCATTAAATTGGGATTTGAACTAGGCAGTTGCCGTACGACTACGTGTACACCATCAAGCGTCTCAGCCAGATCCAACATCGACTGAGCATCAAGTTGCTCCGTATTATCCAGCTCACTCAACTGGTGTTCGAGTGTTTCCGTTTCTGAAATCAGGGAACGAACTCGGTCCAGAACTTCCAAATTGGAGACGTCCAACTGGCGAGCAACGCGTCGCAAGACCTGTCGCATCTCCACGTAGCCTGAAGTTTCTTGTTTACTCTTGGCGGCAGACCGGTTCGCCACTGCGTTCGTCCGCTTGCCAGCAGCAACCTGCTTCTTGAGTTCCTTGACGTTACGGCTCAATGCCTCACTCGCATCCGGAATATCTGGGATCGCAACCTGCAGTAGATCGGCCAACTGCTGGACATGTTGAGCCACCTGTTCTTGATGGGCAATTGCCTTATCGCCACTCAACGCTTCGATGCGACGTGTTCCGGAAGAAACACTCTCCTCGGCAATGATCTCAAATGCCTTGATCTCGCCACTGTTCTTTAAGTGGGTTCCGCCACATAGTTCTTTGCTGAATTCACCGATTGACACCATTCGAACCGGATCCGGGTATTTTTCGCCAAACAACATCATCGCACCCTGGCGCTTGGCCGACTCCAGCGGTAGTATTTCCGCGCGAACTGCTACCGCATCGACGACCTTCTGATTGGCCAACTGCTCAATTTCGATCAGTTCATCATGGGAAACAGCACTCATATTGGAAAAGTCAAACCTCAACCAATCGTCGGTTACTTTGGAACCGCGTTGCTGTGCATGGTCTCCCAATGTTTGCTGCAAGGCGTGATGTAGCAGGTGCGTTGCCGAGTGAGCGCGCTGGATCGCCTCACGTCGGCTGGAATCCACTTCCGCCTCCACCAGTTCACCTACCTTGATTTCTCCTGATCGCATTGACCCCAAGTGCAGTATCACATCACCACTGGTACGGGTCTCTATCACCTCGAATTTCCCGCTGGGTCCGGTAATGAACCCAGCATCGCCGATTTGACCACCCGATTCAGCGTAAAAAGGCGTTTTGTCCAGAACCATGATCTGTTTTGGTGACTCCTCCTTACTGCAGAGAGACTCTACTTGTTGGTCACCGTCCACCAAACCACGAGCGGTCGCCGTCGTGGCCGTGGTTTCATACCCTACGAACTCGGTCAATTTGACCACTCTCTTGATCTCATCAACGGGACCGAAATCACCCATCACGGTATCGGCGATTTTCCCGCTGACCCGGCCATGTTCCAGCATGGCATGTTGGTAACTTTCCCAGTCAAACGAAAAATCTCGATCAGCCGCAATCGATTCAAACAATTCGGCAGGGATTCCAAACGTTTGGTACAACTCGGCCGCACTTCGGCCGTCTACCACCGTTGTCTGTTTGGATTTCATCGATTCAAAAATGCGTTCAATTCTTTCCAATCCGTCGTCAAGGGTCGCCAGAAAACTCGCTTCTTCTTTTTCAACAACTTGGCCAACTCGTGCCATCGTGTCCGTCAGGTCCGGATAAGCCTGCTTCATTTGCTCAACGACCTGGGGAACCAACTTGAACAGAAACGGCTCGCGCAATCCGATCTCATGCCCCTGCAGCACGGCTCGACGCAGCAGCCTGCGTATCACATATTCCTCCTTGTTGCTGCCAGGATAGACATTTTCGTGAATGGCCATCGTACAGGCGCGGATATGATCCGTAATTCGGCGCAATCGCCGCCCATCATCGGATTCAGGAATATATTGGACCCCCGTCACTTCGGCCGCTGCTTGGACAATCGGCATCAAAGTATCGATATGATAATTGGTTGACACACCCTGCAGGGTTGCTGCCATTCGCTCCAATCCCATTCCGGTGTCAATGTTTTTTCTCGGTAACGGTGCAAGATTGCCAGGTGGATCACCGGCGCGATTGAACTGGGTAAACACCAAATTCCAGATTTCGCATTCGGGTCCATTTTCAGGGTGAAAAAAAATCTCACTACAGGGGCCGCAAACTCCATCGGGCCCATCGGTTGGCGCTCCGGCCGGCCAAAAATTGTCTTGCTCACCCAATCGGGCAATTCGATCCAGCGGCAGTCCAACATCGTTGTGCCATATGTCAGAGGCTTCGTCATCATCCAAATAAACAGTTACCGTCAACTGCTCTTTTGAAATCCCCAACCACCGGCGATCGGTAAGAAATTCCCAGGCCCACAAAATGGCTTCCCGTTTGAAATAATCTCCGAAACTGAAATTGCCCAGCATTTCGAAAAAGGTGTGGTGATAGGCTGTCCGGCCAACATTTTCGATGTCTCCCGTACGGAGACATTTTTGACAGGAGGTAGCGCGGTTAAAATCCAGTTCGACTTTACCCAGAAAATGATCTTTAAATTGGTTCATACCGGCAGGTGTAAACAGGACCGATTTATCCCATTTAGGTACAAGCACATCACTGGCACAAAGACGATGGTCCTTGGTTTGAAAAAACTCCAAGTATTTCGCTCTAATTTCGTCGGTTTTCATCAGGTTCCTTGTGAATGACAATGCAAACCTGTCGCCCACCCCATCCTCAGGTTCCAGGCAATGGACAAGTCAGTCGATTTCAATATCGATCAATAGGAACAATGATATATTGGCGCTTGATCTCCGACCAGAACCTGCTGACAACAGGAGTTTCAACCCGCTGGAAGTCGTTTGGGGCCAAGCCAGTTTCACAGGGCAGATAGCGGGCAAGCCAACGGCTACCAAGCGGACAACCAACAAAAAACACCACCAAACAGTACGTTTGATGGTGCTAAGAAAGGAGTTTTAACCCAATTGATTGCTGGTTGTCAGGCGAAAGGGGCAACCTGACCCTCAGACAACCGTTCTCCTAGTTGGCTGGTGCGGCATCGGCATGCTCTTCCACCTCTTCCAGTTTCTCGGCCAAGTCTTCCATATAGCCGCCAATCGCCATCACTTTATTGTGTATCTCTTGGCAAACATCCGGATTTTCCACCAGGTAATTTCTGGCTTTTTCTTTACCTTGTCCAATATGGGTTGATCCGTATTTGAACCAAGCACCACTTCGATTGACAATTTTATGGGCAACTCCTAGATCCAGCAGGTCGCCCTCGTAACTGATTCCGTTGGAGTGCATCATGTCGAACTCTGCAATTCGAAACGGCGGTGCAACCTTGTTCTTGACGATCTTCGCCTTGACACGCTGGCCCACCTGCTCATCACCATCCTTGAGCGCTGCAATCCGTCGAACGTCTACTCGCACCGAACTGTAAAACTTCAAGGCACGACCACCCGGCGTCGTTTCTGGACTGCCAAACATCACACCAATCTTCTCACGAATCTGGTTGATAAAAATCGTACAGGTCTTGCTGCGGGAGATGGATCCTGTCAGCTTACGCATCGACTGGCTCATAAGACGTGCTTGCAACCCGACGTGAGAATCACCAATTTCACCTTCCAGTTCTTTCTTGGGTACCAAAGCAGCAACCGAATCGATGACAATGATGTCCACCGAATTGGATTTGATCAACATCTCGACAATCTGCATCGCTTCTTCACCACTGTTGGGTTGGCTCACCAACAATGTATCCAGTTCAATACCCAATTTCTTGGCCCAGGTTGGATCGAAGGCATGTTCAGCATCAATGAACGCCGCAATCCCACCTTCTTTTTGGGAACTGGCAATGGCATGCAATGCAAGCGTTGTCTTACCACTGGATTCCGGACCATAGACCTCAATGATCCGACCGCAAGGTAATCCCTGACCACCCAACGCAATGTCCAATGACAAACTACCTGTCGAAATACCGCGGATCCTGGAAACATTGTCATTCCCAAGAGCCATGATAGACCCGTCACCAAACTGCTTTTCGATCTGCTGGACGGCTGTTTTCAGGTTCTCATTCTCACTCAACAGCTTGTCAACCGGCTTGATTTCGGCAGGCTTCGATTTCTTGCTCGTCGCTTTGGTTGTCTTAGTTTTTTTGGCCATCGTCAGTGCCTTTGCTGCGGTTGTCGAATTGGAAGGTTTAATACTGGTAGGTTTCATACTGGTCGTCGTCACCATTTTGGACTCCTGCTTTGAATGACTAAGTTTGCAACTCGAGGACATCCACAGGAATCGTGTCTACGATAAGATTCCTAAACCGCCTTAACAAGTCGGCCAATTTCCTCGCTTGTAACAATCTTCGCGAACACCGCGACACATTCGGTCACAGCTCCATTTTTTTTCTCAAACCAGTAAAAAAAACTCGCTGTCAACATTTTTTCGGCTCACCTGATCGCTCGGCCCAAGGGGTGACAGCATCTTGGATTGCCGCATCTTTCGGATGTTGGAACGAATCGATTCAGCAATTTCCGGGTTATCGCCACAAAACTCGCGTTTTAAAACAAACCCGTTCCGTTAGTAGACGAACGTACACTATTTTGTCTTTCCTGGAAACTCGGATTAGGCACCGACTGTTTAAATTTTCAGAATTTTATAAACGGACCCGTGATATCATTACCAACACAAGGTAAACGGGGACGAACGGATCGGTTCCAATGCGATTTTGGCGGCTAGCCACCTTAGACAGGGCACCCAAAAGAGGGATTGCCGTTCCTACCTCAATTTGATTCGCGACATGGGTGTGTAGGTTGGGCCGGTGCGGTCAAGAAAACTGGAATAAACGACCACCTGGTTGATGATGCAGCCGCCAGCAATATGGGATTTATTTTGCTGGCACGTGTCCAGTAGTGCCTGATTCCAATGACCGCCGCGCTGGATTCGGCCGAGCGTCAGGTGCGGTTGGTAATCCTGGCGTTCACGAGGAAAACGCATCTCCGCCAGGCGGGTGGCAATGCGATCATTCAAATCAGCGAGAAAATCGGCGCCCTCGGTAACTCTCAACCAAATCACCCTCGGTTTTTCCGATTTGGGTATACAGTCAAGCTGACCAATTTCAATTGGAAAGGCAGCTATCTCCTGGCAAGCCTGTTGGACCAATCGACAAACCTGGGGTGTTTCGTTCTCGTGTAAATCTCCCAGGAAGTTCAAAGTCACGTGCAAATTTTCAGGTTGGCACCAACGATAACCGGCCCCGCTTGATTCCAATTGGTTCATCAAACGACCGGCGTTGGTCTTGATCCTGGAGGATACGTCAACTGCTACAAACGTTCTGATTTTTGCCATCGTCCCATTCTATCGTTTTGAACGGGACAGGGCAGGGCGGGTTGCGATTTTCAGCAACTGTCGAGAAACTGTTGACTCGTTGGACTTCAATCCATACCCCGATAGCACGGATCGCAACCTGTGAATGCATCGTTCCATCCGTTCCAGAGAATGTTGATAAAGGAATCCCGATGACTCAAAAGTATGACGTTTTTGGTGTTGGCAACGCCATCGTCGATATTCTGGCCCAGGTTCCAGAAGACGCAATCACGGAGCTGGGCTTGAACAAGGGGGCCATGACGCTGATGGACCCGACCCAGCAAGCAAAAATACTCGGCTACCTGGAGGGTAAATCGCTTTCACTCGCCTCCGGTGGTTCGGCGGCTAACACGATGGCGGCGATTGCCCAGAGCGGGGGTTCCGGATTCTATGCAGGCAAAGTTGCCCACGATCCTCACGGTGAATTTTACCAGGAGGACATGCAAGCCACGGGGATTGAATGTTATGTGCCACTGGCACCCGAGACTGGTTTACCAACCGGCACGAGTGTCATCCTGACCACGCCTGACGCCGAGCGTACCATGTGCACCCATCTGGGAATCTCCGCGACACTGACGGCTGACGATATCGATGCCGAGCGACTGGTCCAATGCCAATACTGCTCTGTCGAAGGGTACCTGTGGACGGGAGACGCCACCCGCGAAGCTTCGTTACGGGCACTACAGACTGCGCGGCAACACAACGTGAAAACGGCCTTCACCTTTTCCGACCCGTTCCTGATCGATCTGTTCAAAGACGATTTCAAATCGCTGGCCAAAGACCATTGTGACACCGTGTTCTGCAATGCCGAGGAAGCCCGCAAGTTGTTGGACCTGGATGATCCCCGGGAATGTGCGGAAAAACTGGCCCAGCTCTGTCCTGTCGGTTTCATCACCGATGGTCCCAATGGGTGTTATGTCAGCCAGGAAGGACGAGTGGACCACGTGGCCGGTTTTCCAGCCACTGCAGTCGACACCGTCGGTGCGGGCGATGCGTTTGCCGGCGGCGTCCTGTTTGGGCTGACCCACGGGCACAATCCGATCGAAGCGGCTCGTTGGGGTAACTATTTTGCCGCTCGCATCGTCGAACATTTCGGACCACGGATCGACGAACCGATGCAAAACCAGCTGGAATCCGTCATGCAAAGGTAGGTCGGCAATTGGTTGGGATACCCCGCCACTGAACCGGTCCTGGTACTCAACCGATGCGTCGCCGAAGTGATCCCGGCCGATGGCCGCTTTTACGGCGGGGATCAGGCCTGTTTTTTCTGAGATTTGGTCCAGGCATCTTTCAGCGCCACCGTCCGGTTGAAGACCAGCTTGCCAGCCTTGGAATCTTTGGAGTCGACGCAAAAGTAACCGTTTCTTTCAAACTGGAATCGCTCTCCCGATTGGGCCTCGGCCAGGCTTGGCTCCAATTTACAATCGCTCAACACTTTGAGTGAATCCGGGTTGAGCAGTTCTTTCCAGTCCACCCCTTCCGGAACGTCGGCCGGGTTTTCCTGGGAAAACAGGTGTTGGTAGATTCGAATTTCGGCATCCACGGCGTGCTGAGCCGATACCCAGTGGATGGTCCCTTTGACTTTACGACCATCGGGAGCTTTACCGCCCGCCGTTTCCCGATCGTAAGTACAGCGCAGTTCCACGATTTCGCCCTGGTCATTCTTAACGACCGATTCACACTTGAGGAAATAGGCATATCGCAAACGAACTTCCCGACCGACGGTCAGGCGGAAAAATTTTCGGGGTGCATCCTCCATGAAATCACTCCGTTCGATGTACAACTCGCGGCCAAACGGAATCTGGCGTGTTCCGGCCGATTCATCTTCGGGGTTGTTGATCGCGTCGCGCATTTCAATTTCACCCTCGGGATAATTCTCGATCACGACTTTAACCGGATCGAGCACACCCATCACGCGTGGCGCGATCTGATTCAAATGCTCTCGAATACTCTGTTCCAATAAACTCAGATCGGTCAGGCTGTTGAATTTGGTAACTCCAATCTTGGCGCAGAAATTACGAATCGATTCCGGCGTGACCCCACGTCGGCGCAAGCCACTCAGTGTGGGCATCCTGGGATCGTCCCATCCGTCGACGTAATCCCCCTGGACCAATTCCAACAGTTTACGCTTACTGGTCACCGTATAGGATAAAACCAGTTTGGCAAATTCGATCTGTTGAGGATGATGCACCTCCAACATGTCGAGGTACCAATCATACAGGGGCCGGTGATTTTCAAATTCGAGGGTGCATATCGAATGGGTAATCTGCTCGATCGAGTCACTCTCGCCGTGGGCCCAATCGTAGGTCGGGTAGATGCACCAGGCATCACCCGTACGATGATGGGCCACATGCCGGATCCGGTACATGGCCGGATCGCGCAAGTTCATGTTGGCCGAATTCATATCGATTTTCGCCCGCAGCGTTTTTTCGCCGTCGGCGAATTCTCCCTGTTTCATCCGCTGGAACAGGTCGAGATTTTCTTCCACCGTTCGATCCCTGTAAGGGCTGTTTCTCCCTTCCTTGTTCCAGCCGCCACGGAATTCACGAACCTCGTCGGCCGTTTGATCACAGACATAAGCCTTCCCTTTGCGGATCAGCTCCAGTGCCCACTGGTAAAGCTGTTCGAAATAGTCGGAAGCAAAAAACAGCCGATCCTGCCAATCAAACCCGAGCCAGCGGATGTCCTGCTGGATCGCCTCGACGTATTCCGTATCCTCTTTTTCCGGATTCGTGTCATCGAACCGCAAATTGTATTGACCGCCAAAACGCTCGGCAATTCCAAAGTTCAGACAGATCGACTTGGCGTGTCCAATATGCAGGTAGCCGTTCGGCTCGGGCGGAAACCGGGTATGCACCCGTCCTTCGTTTTTCCCAGCTGCTTGGTCATCCGCCACCATTTGACGAACAAAATCCAGCGATTCTGTTTCCGGTACATTCATGGACGTCTCATTTGGGCAAGTTTTGTACAGGGCCAATCGATGGTCCCCAGCTGGACCACTTGGTTTACATGGAATCGTATCGCAAATCGGCAGAATTTTCGAGACGGCCGTCCTAAATCAGCGGTGATTCCATTCCTTCCGTCTTGCAATCCGGACCGATCCGGGGACAAATAAGGTTATGCCCAGATTACTATTAGTCAGCAGTTCCCGTGTTCACCCGACCAGCTTTCTCGAACACTGTCGCGATGCGATCACCGAACATTTTTCCGGTTGTGCCGAAGTCGCATTTATTCCGTACGCCTTGGCCGACCACGACCACTATGAATCGATCGTACAGGCAGCCTTTGCGCCGATCGGCATCCCGATCCGCTCGATCCATCATGCCGCCAATCCCGTCTCCGCGATCGAATCGGCTCAGGGGATCTTTACCGGAGGGGGTAATACATTTCGACTGCTAAAAACCTTGTACGATCTGAAATTGATGAAACGATTGCGGGATCAGGTCCAGCGCGCTGATATCCCCTACATGGGCAGCAGTGCCGGAACCAACCTGGCTGGGCCCACCATTCGGACCACCAACGACATGCCGATTGTTGAGCCTCCCTCGTTCGAGGCGCTCAACCTGGTTCCCTTTCAAATCAATCCTCACTACCAGGACGCAGATCCCGATTCAACGCACCAGGGCGAGACCCGCGCCCAGCGACTGGAAGAGTACCTGGAGGAGAACGAGTCCCCGGTCGTCGCCATCCGCGAGGGGAGCTGGCTGCAAGTGGAAAACGGCTGCTGCCAACTTTGTGGAACCACCGGCATGGTCCTGTTTCGTCGCGGCCAACCGGCCCAGGAGATGGGACCCTCGGCCGACCTTAGCTTTCTGATGGACTGATTGGCTCTCTGCCAAACGGTGATCCGGACGTGATCAATTTGATTCTCCTATCATCAAATTGAACTCAGTCTCTTCTCCCATCGGGTCCCACGCGAAACGGCAAACACCCAAAATCCCCTGAAAAACTTGGGCCAACGGTCCCTGTTTCTTTTCTTGCGGAGTTTGGCATGCAAGCTGCATTTAAGGGTGGTGGAATGAGCGACTGACCTTGTCAGAACATTCTAGTAACCAAAAAGGCAAACATCATGACAACTTTTCTCACACGAATCGCAACGACTGCATTTGCAGCCATGTTGATATGCACAGCAGTAACTCAAGTTCAGGCCCAGATCGTACAAAAGATTCTTCATACCCAACCCCAAGTCGGGGTGAAGTACACCATCAGAGAGAATCCGGGAACGGGAAATGGGGCTTGGAAATATCTCAATATTCAAAGTGTTATCCCAGGAACACCCGCTGAGCGAGCCGGGCTGCAGAGAGGTGACTGGATCTATCGTGTCCAAAATAGAGTGGTTGACAGTCGAGCCAGATTTGACGCTGCCGTCAGCGCCGCACCGGATCGTGCCAGGTTTCAAGTCAAGGATAAAAATAACGGGCAGTGGACCACGATCGACCTAGAGCTTCGATCGATTGGCCAGCCCGAGCCACCCAACGGCGGCGGTAACGGCGGCGGTAACGGCGGCGGCGGCGGTAACGGTGGCGGTGGTAACGGTGGCGGTGGTAACGGTGGACAAAACCAGTTACTGACCGGTATCTGGCATTCCAGCGGCGGCGGCACCGTCCACTTTCGAGGCGGCACGCCCGACCTGATCCGCGCCGAATCGAATGTACCCTGGGTCGGTCAATCCGACTTGAGCGTCACGCCCAATAATGATGGATCCTACAACTTCATTTACCAGCAGCGTGGCGGTTTTCGCGATAGCGGATATGGAAAACTGACGCCCCGCGGCGGGAATACAATCGACGGCTACCTGGTCAATGGACTGGGGATCCGGGCCGACTTTGTCCTGAGCCGCTAGGCGTCGCCTGGCAGACTGTAAACCGTGGCGGACTGGATCTGGCCTATCGAATTCCAGATCCAGTTCGACCCAATCAACCCGCAACCCCCCTTTACTTGATTGGAACCCAGATCATGACTCGACGATACCAACAACTCCTGACACTCGCCCTGTTTCTTATTCTCGGCACCGTCGCTTCGGTCACGTTTGCCGACGAGTACCAACACATTGACAACCTTGCTCTGAGAATTCAGCAGCAAACAAGACAGCTTAAACAAGAGAGTTTTCGCTTCCGACATACGCCTCAATACCGGCACCTGGTAATAGATCTAGCCGAGATGGAGCAACGGGCCCGGCATATCCATGACGTGGCTCACCATTCAACCGACCTTCACCACCTGGAACGTGACCTGTCAAAACTTGACTCGCTGCTGCATCACGTCCAGGAGCTGTTCCAACAAATTGAACAATCCGCCCATTTCGGTCACGGGCATATCCATGGCGGAACCCACAATGTTCATCGCTTGTTACATTCGATTGAAGATTCGGTTCACCATATTCAGGCAGACGTGGACCGGCTGAGCCGAGTCCGTCACCGACATTATGGACATGGTGCATATCGTCACTACAACTCGCACCAAGGCAGGTCGATCGGGTTGGGTGGATTCAGCCTGAATCGAAATGGCGTCGTCATTCAAAACGGGCGACTCGGATTCAATTTCGGTTTTTAGAACGCCCCGCCAGAGGCGCGGCTACCGGGGTCACGCCGAATTAACAGGCAGCGGAAACGCTGCCTGGCCCCAACCCCCTTTTCAATCCTAAATCCAACCGTAACGACGAATCCCTAAAACGGTTCGGCTGGATCTTTTCCCCCTCTTCTTTTCAACCTCATCAACGGAGCGCGACCGTTATGCGCAGAGCTCAATTACTCCAATCGCTAATGCTGTTATTCGCACTGGCCCCCCTGGCTGGATGCATGACCGGACCGGCCAACCAGTATGTACTGAAAGCGTTGCACGAAAAGATCTCACCCGAAGGATGGACACTCAAACCGTTTGATTCCGTCGAGCTACAGGTTTTAAACCCCAACTACGGGTGGGTCACTGTTCGGTCGACCAGAACCATTGCAGAAAGCACCCCGGTCGACGGCACTGATTGGTATTACTACCAAGTCAGTAACGCAACCATTCCGAGTTGGGGATGGTCGTTCCAGGATCCCAATCATTACCGGGCGCAAGTCAGGATGGTGGGAGCCGACAGCCAGACCTTGCACACCTTCAACGCCCATGTTTGGCGACAGCTCGAGCCAGTCAACGGTCCGATGGGAGATCTGTTGGCCAGCGCGGGTTCACCCAAATAGTCAATCACGCTCACCCCCCAACGAAAGGAGTAATGACCAGAACATTCATTAATCCAGAGGCAGCTCGACAACCGGTCGAACTTCTCTCACACCCCTTTTCCAACCCTTTTCTTCAACCTCTTTTTACGATGGAGATTGCTATGTCCAAAACCTACCTCATCAAATCGTTCTTGTTGTTTTTTGCCCTGGCACCCTTAACCGGATGCATGACCACCCCCGGCGCTGGCGAACACATTGGCAGTAAGAATGACAGCTACAACTTCAGCGGCTGGATGACTGGCCCGAATGAAGATGTCTACTTGTACGCCATGAAGAGCTTCGATGAATGGATCTATGTGGGCCAAGCAAAATCGAGAACCAGCAGCTATGACTATTTAGGAACCAACTGGCATTTCTGGAGTATCCAAACCAAACTGCCGGCCAACACGTGGTGGGCATACGGGAGTGTCCCCGGGGCCAACGGCGACTACCTGGCGATCATCCAGGCCCGCGACAAGTATGGCAACCCGCTCAAGAACTGGGAGGAAGGTTTTTACGGGTACTTCCAAGACTACGATAACCTCGGTGACATGTGGGATGCAAAAGGCCACCACCATAGTATCGCGATCTGGGCAGACGACTAAACCTAAACGTCTAAACGTCACCTGTATTAATACGCAGTACGCAAAAACGGACCGTGGGTGGAAACGCCCACGGCCAACCTCTTCTTTTCAACCTCTTCTTTTCAACCTCTTTTTACGATGGAGATCGCTATGTCAAAAACCTATTTAATCAAATCGCTATTGTTGTTGTTCGCCCTGGCACCCTTAACCGGATGCATGATGAACCCCACGGACGAATATGGCGTCACCTTTCGCAACGAGACGTTTATGCCTTACGGATTCACCCTGAACCCCGAAGAGACGATCCAGTTCCAGGTTCAACACCCACGGGGGGGAACTTGGTATACGATCGCCACAACCAGCACCAGTTCTTCGTCGTACAACGCAATGGGCCGTGACTGGTATTACTGGAGAACCAACAACATCCAGATTCCAAGCTGGGGATGGACTTGGCATAGCCAATATAAATCCACGGCTGAAGTGCGAGCTGTCGGAAGCGACGGCGAGCCGTTGTGGACCTTCAACTACAGGCCTTTTGACCATTGGAACACGAACGGCACACTCTATGACTTTTGGCTGAACGCGGGCTCCGGGAAACAATCGGCTACCGTCATTTGTCACAGCCCGTCTTGATACGCTGTCCGCAACAACGAGGCCGTGGGTGGAAACGCTCACGGCCAACCTTTTCTTTTCAACCTTTTCCCTTTTCCCTTTTCCTATACCTCTTGTGAACACTTTTCAACCTTTTTCAACCAAGGAGATCGCTATGTCCAAGTCTCAATGGAATAAAACCTGCCCGCCGGTTTCCGTTTGCGAAACGATCGGACAAACCGATCGAACGACCAGACCCACCAGTCTTGCTTGCCGCATCCCATTTAATCTTTTAAGGAACCTACCGATGTCAAATCTTTTCTTTTACTCACACTTACTAAATCGTCACATCATCCCGTTGGCTTCCTGGACACGCCGTGCCATCGTCCCGTGCCTAGTTCTGGTCGTCTGCCTATGCTTGCTAACAAAATCAGCTTCTGCCAAGCAGATCTTTTGGTTCGTCGAAGATCTTGGCGACGGAACCGCGGCCGTCGTGGTGGAAACAATAGACCATGGAGACAATCCCGATGGATTTTGGTTTTTGATCCAACACATTGAGACTGGCCATCTGTTTTATAGGGATTTTATCGCTGAAGGAAATCCCAATCCGTCTGACCCCGACTCCGGCCTGATGCCCGATCACGAACAAATCCTTAATGAGCTGAAAAAATTGGGAGGGGACTCCTTGGAACTCGATCGGGATCCGTTGAATAACTGGTTGATCCAGAATTTGATCGACCAGGGAAAAGTCCCGGGCGGAGCGATTGACCCGTGGGAACTGGGTGGCTTCATGATGGAGAACCCTGACGTTGGCGGTTTGCCGGGCGGCTTTGATTTGGGAATGCCGCTGGGTGAGATCATCAACCAGTTGAAGCGTTCTGGAAGCAGTGGAGGAAGCGACAACGAAAACCTCGACTATGAAGTACCGCCGAGTTATGGAACCACGGGTCTGGAAGATTTTGGCCCTTCTATTCCCTGGGTTAATCCAATCCCGATCTGGATGTACTACAAAACACAAGAGTTACTGAACGATCGTTGATACGCCGACCGCAACAACGAGATCGTGGGCGGAACCGCCCACGGTCAACCTTTTCTTTTCAACCTTTTCTTTTCAACCTCTTTTCAACCTCTTTTTACGATGGAGATCGCTATGTCAAAAACCTATTTAATCAGATCGTTATTGTTGTTGTTCGCCCTGGCACCCTTAACCGGATGCATGACCGGCCCTAATGAAGGTGACTTCATAGGCAGCCATTACGAATTAGTGGATACGGGAGGTTTTACCTTGAACCCGAATGAACGGATCGAAGTCCAGGCCAAACATCCTACTTTGGGATGGATCACCATCGGGAATTTCAAAACCAAGTCCTACTCCCATAGCGGTTTCGGCTACGATTGGTACCAATGGGGAGGCAAGGTCCAAGTCCCGAGTTGGGCATGGTCAAAACCATACCCAAGTGCCTGGATCGCCAAAGCGAAAGTAAGGGCCTTTGGCAATCAGACCTCGTGCGTCTTGATGAATTTCAAGTCGGACTGGGTATCGCACTGGAATCCATACGGCGGTGACAAGGAACTGAACCAGTTGGTAACCGAAGCGGGACACGCTGCACCCGTCACACTTCGGGCCTGGGCCTACTAAATTATCAAAAACAGAAGAGCCGGGAATCTCGATTCCCGGCTCTTTTCGTCTGAACTTTCAAACCCGTTTGCCGGGAAAATCGGTTGGGCAAAGTCAACCAGAATGCTGCCTTAACTGTTCTAGGGCCAAATCGATTCGCTGAACGGTCCGATCCCGTCCGAGAATCTCCATCGTTTCAAACATCCCGAAACCGGCCGCCTTACCCGTGATGGCCACCCGCAGGGCGTGAATGATCTGACCAATCTTGATCTCTTGCGACTCGCAGAACTGGTGCAGCCATTCATTCAAGGGCTCCGCGGTAAAGTTCTCTACCCCCACCAACGATTTACTGAACTGGGCCAACAGGTCCCCCGCATCAGCCGGTTTGACCAACCGCTTTTGGAACGCCTTGTTTTCGAATGTCAGATCTTTATCGGCCACGAAAAAATCGTCGAAATTCAGAATGTCTCCGGCGACCACAATTCGGTCGTCGGCCGCCCGGATAATGGCCGCCAGGTAAGTGCCCATCTCCGCGTCGGTCGGATCGCTGACCAGGCCGGCCCGTCGCAGGTACGGCAGGCAGAGGGCCACTTTCTGGTCGACCGGCAGATCGTTCATGTATCGCTGCTGGAACACGAGCAGTTTCTCTGGATCAAAACTGGCTTCCGATTTAACCACCCGCTCCAGTGAGAACAGCTCGACCATCTGCTGACGGGAGAAATCCTCGGTCTTGTCGTCCAGCGACCAACCGAGCAACAACAGGTAATTAACCATTGCATCGGGCAAAAATCCGATCTCCCGGTAGAAATTGACCAGCACCGGGTTGAAGGAACCTGGTTCAACTGTGATCCCAATCCGATCGGCGATGGCAACGCCTCGGTCAAACAGTTTTTTGAAGTCCCGGTTCTTCATGTACTGTTCGATTTTGCGTTTGCTCAACTTGTTCTTGCTGCCCGGCTCGGCAACAAACGGGATGTGGGCGTAGCGAGGCAATTCGTAGCCAAGTGACTGGGCGATAAACATCTGCCGCGGCGTGTTGGAGAGGTGCTCGACCGCTCGCACTACATGCGTGATTTCATAATCATGATCATCCACCACACTGGCCAGATGATAGAGACAGGTCCCGTCGGCTCGCTGGATCACATGATCCTGTTCGCGCGACCAGTCAAATCGCACTTCACCGCGAACCAGGTCATCAATCTGGCAGGTCCCTTCACGGGGCATCTTCAGCCGGACAACGAACGAGCGTCCCTCGTCTTCGAACCGCTGGCAGTCACTCTCCGTCTCGGCCATCCAGCGCCGGCTGTAGACAAAATCCCGTTTCTCTTTTTCGGCCGCCTCACGTTCCTCGGCCACTTCCTGGGGAGTTGCATAGTCGCGATAAGCGTGCCCAGATTCGAGCAACTTCTGTGCGGCCGCCTGATAACGATCGAGGCGCTCCGACTGGAAATAAGGCGCGTGGGGTCCACCCACTTCGGGGCCCTCATCCCAGTCGATTCCCAACCAGCGAAATCCATCCAGGATCGGCTGCAGCGTTGCCTCGAGATTTCGCTGGCTGTCCGTATCATCGATCCGCAGAATGAATTGGCCACCACTTTGACGAGCCAATAGCCAATTGAACAGAGCCGTGCGAACTCCCCCAATATGAAGGTATCCGGTAGGACTGGGGGCAAAGCGAGTACGTACGGTCATCGTCAATGTGCCATGATGGGGGACCAGTTAATTGAACGCGACGATTTTATTCCATCGGCTGCGAACTGAAAACGTGCGACACCAGATCGATTCGACGAGATCCGCGGCGGTCAGAAAAAATCCCGGGTTTTGGAGTGCTAAATGATCGTCAACCCACCGAGATCGGTGTAGTGCCAGAGTTCCCCGTTTGACAGTCAGCCGTTTAAGCGGCCCGATTTTGGCGTTTCTGCAGTTTCCTCAGCCGTCGTCGCTCGGATTTTGACAAGTCTTCTTTTTCCAACAGATGGAACATTTCAATCTCGTCCTGTTCCAGGTCGAAGGAGAAATCATTCGAGGCAGCAGGCTTACTCTTGATTCTCGAACCCAACGGCGTCTTCGACTGGGTTTTCTTGCTTGCCTTTTTGGCTGCTTGAAAAACGGGCTGATGGGCCGACTCGACCGGTGACGGCTGCACCCGTTCTTTTTTGACTGGCGCTACGGGAGCAGGGGGCGTCGGGACGGGAGCTTCGACCGACTTTCGGGGGCTCTTCTTTTTGACATCCTTTACCACGGCTGGTTTCTTTTGCTTGGCCACCTGCGGGACTTCGGATTCCAACAGTCCGTTGGAATGCAGGAAAACAAATCTGGCGTATTGGACAATCGACATAAAAACAGAGCAGCTACCAATCAAAAGACAGTTTCCATAATAGAACTGGGAGTCCTGCACCAGGTTTTCCTTCACCGCTGGTATTTGCAGAACAACGGCAGACGAATAGGCAATCCAAACGATCACCACTCCAACCAATGCGCCCACCGAAGCGCGAATTTCAAATATCCCGCGGACCACCAGCAGAGACAATACCAGCAATTTGACGGTCACCAACCAAACCAAACCGTTGCCAGGGTCGGTTCCGATCAGCGCGGCCGTAACACTGTGTAGTAAACCGGTAAGGTCAACCACGCAGTTGATGCTGCCCAACAGAAACAACGCTGCCAACCATGCCCATAATCGATAGGTTCCCCGATAGTCATCGCAACGGTGTTGGCGCAAGGCGTAGATCTGAAGTGACGCCAAACCGGAAAGCACGAGTAGAAACGACGCAAACCAACTGGACAAACTTCCATTCCCACTGAGAGCAAACGCCTGTAACTGGCTGGCGGTCAACGTGTCTTGCCACTGGGATGAGTAAGTCGACAGCGCGTTAAGACCCCATACGGAGCCGATCAACAACAGGAGTAACAGCACCAAGGCACGGTAACGCTTGGGAAACAGATCTGTGGTCTTCTTTTGATGCCTCCGATGGGCACTGGCAGTGTAGGCCTTGGTTTTTGCTTCAACCGGCGTTTCCGGGTTGGGTGTCGGCACGGCCGACGCGCTTGGATCTGTGGCCTGACGAGCTGATTGAGTCACCTCTTCCAGCACGACACGTCTTCGCCGCTGATTCATACGTCGATTGGCCATAAATTCGCTTTAGAATAGAAAACAGCTTGCCTACCTCTGAGAAATCGGCACGCTGCAGAAAGAGACTTGATCGGCGACGGTGGAGGCCGAAAAACCAGAACCGTACGTACGGTTGGCCAGGCTGCGAGATTTCGGACAGGATCGATTCTACGTTCTGGAACGACCCAGTCATTTTTTGTGTGCTAGCGACCAGTCAAACGACCCGGTTATGCAGCGTCCCGATTTTCTCAATCTGGACTTTGAGTTCGTCACCCGATTTCAGGAATACGGGTGGTTGGCGGCCCGCCCCGACACCAGCCGGCGTCCCGGTAAAAATCAAATCACCTGGCTCCAAACGGAAAAAGTTCGAGAGGTGCGAGACCAGGTGGTCGATGGGGAAAATCAGTTGGTTTGTCCGAGCATGCTGCATTATTTTTCCATTTAATTCAGAACGGATATCGAGATCGTGGGGATTACCGATCTCGTCGTGGGTAACAATCCAGGGGCCCAACGGGGCAAACGTATCAAACGTCTTCCCCAGCAGCCACTGACCGCCCGGTCGGTCTTTTTGCCAATCCCGCGCCGAAATATCGTTACCAACGGTATACCCAAAAACGTGCTCAAACGAGTCCTCCCGCCGGATATGACGTCCCGGGCGACCGATGACAACCACCAACTCCGCCTCAAAATCTACCGATTGACTGATGGCTGGTAGAACGATCGGATCTCCAGGCCCAATAATGGCCGAGGAAAATTTACTGAACACGATTGGCAAACCGGGTGACTCTGATCCCATTTCCCTGGCGTGATCCTCGTAGTTTTTGCCAATACAGATGACTTTACCCGGTGTTGTCAGTGGGGCCAGAAACCGGATTTCGGATTCAGCAACCGGCTCCAGTCGATGTTCACTTGACACGAAATCTTCGGACGAGGATCGGGAAGCACCGACTATTTGCGGGATCAAATCGGTAACACGATTGGTTACCCCGGCGGTGTGTGGCTCGAGCAACGACCACTCCCGGTCCCGCTCGACCGCAACCCGCTGCTCACCCTGAAACAGGACGGAAGCAACTTTCATGGCAATCTCCTGGATGAATCCGGGTTAGTTAATAACAAATCGACACGTTTTCCTATCGACGGAAGCTGGCCGTTAAAGTCGGTACAACCGTTAAGACCGGAGCTATTTGTTTTCCTGCATAAGAAAGGACACGCGGGATCCAATCCACAACAGAAAACACCCTCAACCGCGACCTAAACTGTGGTGGCCACGGAATATTTCCTTCCGTACTAACTTACCGATACAACACTGATGCCGCGAGCGGACTAATGAGCTCAACAATGCCCATCCAGGCGTGCGACAAAAGTACTTTAGTCAATATTCCGATGACGGAAAATCAACCAGACACAAATGCCAACACGTCAGGAACGGTTGATCAGGCATTGTCGTTGTTTCAAGCGACGCTGCTCAAAGAGATGCATGAAGCGGTCATTTTTCTCGATGTAAATTGCCAAGTTGTATTTTGGAACCAAAGTGCAACCAATCTGACCGGACGATCCAGCGACAAGGTCTTGGGCCAAGTCCTGAAACCCGGAAATATGTCCCTGTCAACACGCAGTGGTCAACCGATCGAGGAGATCCACTGCCCCTTCCAACATGCAATTCGTTCAGAAAAAAAAACGACTGAAACGTACTGCCTGGTCAGTCGCAATGGGCGCAGATCAGTGGTCGAGCTAACTGTGACTCCCGTCATGACCCGCCTTGGACAGCAAACAACCGTTCACGGAGCAGTGGTCAGGTTTCATGATGCGTCCGAACTGTTTCAGCTGCGTGAACAATTGAGTCCATTCTCGACAGAATCTTCTGTGGAACCACTGGCTCAGGTGGGAGAACGGGCGACACCATCCAGGCCATTGCCAGCGCCGTCGGACGGCAACACTTTGACTGATTTCGATCCGTTGAATGCGATCCCGTTTTCAGACGACGGAAAACGACTGCTGTTTGCCGGCGATTTCATCAGCATCAATCCAATGCATATGGTCGGAGAAAAACTGGTGGGTTTCATTCGCGACGTGGGCGCGCGGCTGATTGAATGCAAGCACGATTTCGTATCACTTTTAATCAAGACCACACACCCGAATGATTCAGACCGAGAGAGCACTTTCCAAGTTGACATCGAACTGCACGACGCCGGACGCAATCTGTCTAGTAACCCTTGCACCCGGATACGACTTGTCATCCACCCTCCCAAACGAAGAATTCTGGGGCCAAACCACGAAGACCTCTACCCCTGGATTGTCCGTGATCTGCGCCGCTACCTGATGATTACCGACAATGACACCAGCCGCAGCAGGATATTCATTGGCAAAATGAAAACCAACTGAATTGCCGATCGATCATCCCTGTCCTGCTCATTGCCACAGGTAACCGTATCTATTATCCTCGTCGTATTACAAGCTGGCTACTGTCCGGCTCGCACCGTAAAACAAACACTACGACATTTCTGATTTTGAGGATAAACGATGGCATACACTTTACCAGAACTGCCTTACGAGTATGGCGCATTGGAGCCAAACATCGACGCGCGGACCATGGAAATCCACTACACCAAACACCACAATGGGTACGTCACAAAATTAAATGCGGCCTTGGAGGGAACGGGAATCGACATGTCGATTGAAGAACTGGTTTCCAATCTGGATGTCGTCCCCGAAGACAAAAGGACCGCCGTACGCAACAACGGTGGCGGGCATGCCAATCACTCGCTGTTCTGGACCATGATGAGTCCCAGTGGTGGAGGTAATCCCTCGGGTGCCGTGGCGGCTGCACTGGATGAATCCTTTGGCAGCTTCGAAGCGTTCAAGGCCGAATTTTCGACGGCCGCAGCGACCCGATTCGGCAGCGGCTGGGCCTGGCTGAGTGTTGACAACGGCAAACTGCTTATCGAAAGTACTGCCAACCAGGATAACCCGTGGATGGAGGGCCGCACTCCCGTTCTTGGACTGGATGTATGGGAACACGCCTACTATCTGCACTACCAGAATCGCCGACCCGATTACATTTCGGCTTTCTTTAACGTCGTCAATTGGGACTCCGTCGCAGAACGCCTGGCAGCCGCCAAATCCTGACCGACCCCATTGGATAGCACCCAAACAGCCGCAGCCCAGAATGGCCGCGGCTGTTTTACGCTAGCGGTCCCGGATTGACTTCGTGATTCAGCTATTGACCCGGCCAACCCCCATTCCTATTATCCGCCCCACGTCTATTTCCTGGAAGAGATATAGACGTTTCAATCGATTCACATTTAGCTGGTCTCAATATTGGCGATGGGATAGTAATATGAAGCCGACCATTTTCAGCAAATTCACACTACCCACATTATTACTTTTTGCTGTCATTCTATCTGTCCCTGGTTGCCAGCTCGGCAAGTTCTCAGTGCCCAGTTTTCCAGGAGCGTCGATTTGGAAAAAGGACAACATGAATTTGTCACCCAAGCAGTTGGCCACTCCATCCTCCCAGTTTTCTCCTGAATCCCCCGATCCAGCTGGAGATTTGCCCCAAGCGGCCAAGGGCGACGCGCAGCAGAAGGTCGACAAGTTAAGAAGCACCGAAAAAGAACAACGGAAGTCATTTAATAACCAACCGATTCGCCAACCCTATAGCTTGGAATCGATCAATCCGGAACTGGACGCCCCCACAACCAACGGGTTTGAACCATTAAAGGCTCCCCAGCCAGTTCCCCAAGCTTCCAACACGTTTCCGGAACCTGACAACGGGTTTCAGAATTTACAGAATACGTTGAACCAGTTGCCTCAAGATGTTTCGTTGCAGGAAAACCCACTTAACAAGACCAAAAATTCAATACCTGGCTGGAATAACGAGTTTGCTCCAGGCACCGTAAAACAATCCAAACCCGCGCCCAGTGGATCATCGAATAGTTTTCAACCGGCAGCTCCTCAGCCTCGTGACCAGCCCAACCCCATGCCTCCCGCCAGTCAGGGATTAGGCAAAGTTCCAGGAAACAACTCCAACGGATTTGATCTGTCAACAGTTCCAGGCCAGTCTCTGAACCGCCGCGTGTCGCCGGCGCCCAACCAATTGCTGCAACCCTCAGCTCCGGTCTCAAACAATCTGATTCAAACTGATCCGAATGCAACCGTCCAACTACCGCTGCTTCCCATTCAACATCAACCGATCAGCGTTCCCGATGGTGGAGCCGTTTTATTTGGAGGAAAAATCAAAAGACCGGCGCCTGCCAACCAGGCCCCGATTGGAAAGCCAAACAGCGATAATTCGTTCAGTCCGATCCCGTTCAACCAACCCAACGCCGGTCAAAAGGCCGCCAGTCCCGATCCCCAAACTCCTTATCCTGAATTCACGCCCGGTCTCCCCAACGTACCCAGTACAGCCCCTGGCAACAAACCGACAGAGCTTCCTGTCAATGAACCAGCCACACAACCAGTCGAAAAAACGTCGTCCCCGGATATCCCGGCCGTGCTGCGAACCGACAACGGTGACTTTACACCGGGCAGTACCAAACAACAGAACCCGGTAGATCAGGACGGGCAGATACCCGATCTTTCGAACTAGTTTTGCCCACATAGCCAATCTAACAGGCGCCCGCGCTACCAAGGCGTGTTGCCGCCATTGACGCAAATCGTCTGACCCGTCACGAAGCTCGCTTGTTCGCTGGCCAGGTACCGAACGGCTTGAGCCACATCCTCTTCGACACCCCAGCGCCCAACCGGAATTTCGGCCAGGTAGGCCTGCTTGGCAGATTCCGGATCATTGAGATGACGTTCATTGGGAATCCATCCCGGCGCGACCGAGTTGACCGTGATTCCAAACGGTGCCAGTTCCTTGGCCATCGTCCGCGTCCAACCGATCTGACCACCCTTGGCAGCCACATAGGCACCGAACGGGGCCACCGAATCATGAAAGACTTCACTGGTAATATTCACAATCCTCCCCCAGCCCTGTTGCTTCAAGTGTGGCACCAGCGCCTTGGTGATCAAAAAAGGGCTCTTGATAAAGAAATCGATCATCTCCTGGTAAAGTTCCCATTGCGTCTCTTCGATCGGCAACTGGGGCTGAGGTCCCGTGGCATTGGGAACCAGGATATCGACCGGTCCTGACTGCTGGGCAATTTCGTCCAGCATTCGTGTAATTTCGGTAGCATCCGTCACATCGGCCTGCACCAGGAACGAGTCGATCCCGGCATCCTGATACTCTGCCACTGCCCGTTCTGCCCGCTCGCGATTATTGGTAAAGTTGACAGGCACCTGAGCGCCTGCTTGGCCCAGAGCCAAACCGATCGCTTTCCCCAGTCCCGCACTGTTACCGGTAACCAGTGCCGTACGGCCTTTTAACGAAAATTCCATCTGTTTCCGATCATCTATATGGTGGTGAGCGTTTGAGAGTTACGTTAAATAATAGTTTTAATTTGACAAGCATCCCTAGAGCCTTATCAAGCAAATTTATGGTGAACTCCAATCAGTTTGATTTGCAACGCCTGGGCGAATGTGGATGGATCAAGTCCATCGAGTTCAGGGAAACCACCCCGTCCACCAACGATTTGGCCAAGCATTTGATCCAGCAACAGGCCGGCCAGTCGTTACCGACCGACTTTATCCAAAGCTGCCCAAAACTGGTTTTGACGTCGACCCAAACATCGGGCCGCGGACAGAATAGTCGGACCTGGTGGGCAGGGCAGGGGAGTCTGACATTCTCACTCATTGAAACAATGTCCGAAGCTATCCTGCCCCTGACAACAGGACTGGCCACCGCACTGTCCTTGACCGAAATGCTGAACGAGGTGGCGACGAACATCGAGGCTCGGATAAAGTGGCCCAATGATCTTTATCTCAAGGGTAGAAAGATGGCAGGAATCCTGGTGGAATCCACCCACTGGGCCGACACAAATTTCCAGATAGTGGGCGTTGGAATCAACGTCAACAACGTGTTGCGGGATTTACCCGCAGAGATTCGCACCACCGCCACCAGCCTGGCAGAGTGCACTGGACAACATTATGACTTGACAAGTTTCCTGGTCCGTTGGTTGGAACACTATTTTGCTGCCCAGAAACTGCGCCAAACCGACTCTCAACAACTCATTACAACCTGTTTGGAGCGTTCCCAGATTGCAGTGGGCCAGACGATTACACTGAAGCTTCCGGCAGGCCACCAGATCCAAGGAGAATTTGCCGGTTTATCCGCACGCGGAGGAATTCTGCTGAATCAGTCGGGCCAACAACGCGAATTCCTTTCGGCCACGCTGAACCACAATGTCGACTAGATGTTCGGTGTGAATTAATGCACCAACATTTAACGTAAAGTTAAATCTGTGACGGAGTTTCGCGCCATCCCTGCCCATTGACTGATTGCTGGATATCCACGGCTGGGGAACCATTCCCTTATTTTCAAGTGATTCCCAGATCTTGGGCGGCCAATTTTTCCAATCGGCATCTGCTGAATTTACCTATTCGTGGCTGGTAAATCGTCACTTAAAGTGGCAAAATTTACACTGTCGTGGGCTTCAAAAGCTAAGCGGCTCAATCGCCGGATTACTTATCACTTCAAACCAAGCTTGAATTTTTGTCACGCTAAAAGGAATCACATATGCCATTATTTGAAGTTGAAACTGATGCCCACATAATCATCACGTGGGCCAACGATGAGGATACGGCAACCAGTGTTGCCAATTCATCCTATCCCAACGAAAACATCGTTCGTCTCACCAAGCGACCACGTGACAGCTGGGTCATCTCCAAAGGCGTCCTGGGCATTGCATCAAAATCGGATCCATGTAATGTCGCCAGAGATTGTTTATCCAAAGCGGCCGGCGACAAAGTTCATGCCATTCGTTTGTACATGCACGAAACCGGAACCGATCTGGAACAAGCTCGAAGAGTCATTGAATCCAACATGGTCATCGGCTGGTAGCCGTTTGAGCGGACAAATTGAGTCAACCACGATTTCAATAAAAACAGGCCGTCTTAAGGATGGCCTTTTTTCGTTGGAATTCCGGAACAGAAAGCCCCGTCAGATTATTGAAAAACAAGTGCCGCAACACCACCATCACAATCGGCACCCGTCGTATTGGGCCATCCACAACTGAACCCGGAACGAGACGGGCCCCGGTCACCCAAAATGGCCCTGGGGAACTGCCCTGTTTATTCGGCGCAGAGTTCGATGGCAAACAGGCTGGCCTGTTCCAGATGAATCCGCAGCATGTATTGCCCAGCGGGTAGATCCGCCAGGGTCCGTTTCTGCCAGCCGACACGATGCCGCAAGGCGTCTCCCTTGATCGGCACCGCATCCTCTCGAGTAAACCCGGCGACACGATAACCGTCGGCATCCAGCAGCTCCAGGTGGATCTGCCCTCCCGCTGCGTCCGCATTCAATTTGATCGACTGGATACGGTCCAGCGACAAGGGCTTCATGGTGACCTGCCCGATGTTGTGGCGCGGAGTTCGCAAGGTGGCCTGGTTGCTGATTGCCACCGGCCTGAGTCCTGCAAATCGATCACGGGGAATCGTAAAAAAACCGATCCCGCTCTCCTGTTGAGTGTCATCTGCCCCCGTTGCCCCGAGGGAATAGGCGCCGTAATAAAACCGGATCTGGTCCTCCAGCACCACCGGTGTCGAGTTGGTAAAGATGGAGCCACGCTCAAAGTTCTGGCCGCCCTCGCGTGAGAAAAAGAACGTATCGCGAAAGGGCCGATTCCAGTCCAATCCGTCGTGGCTAATCATCAGCTCGATGTCCATCACTCCGCCGTTTTCAGCCCGGTTGAGGATCTGTGCCAGGCAGAAGTGATAACCGGCGTATTGAAAGACGGGTGCCGTGTGGAACTCCACGTGCGGCGGATCATGCTCGTCGGGCGTCAGGATCAGTTCTGGCTTCGACCAGTGAATGAAGTCTTTGCTTTCGCTGCGCCCGATTCCGTGCTTCCAGAACATCTTGCCGTCGGGACCGTCGATCCACATCTTGGCAACATCGACAAACGTCTCGCGGGTGGCGTCGTAGTAAATATCATGGGCATCGGCAATCGAGAGCGGGACCGCCCACTCGCGGCCCGGCTCATTGCGCAAGGGAAGCGGATCTTCGTAGTCGCCGTAGGCGGTCGGCATCAACGGCATGCGGATGTCAGGCCGCTTCCAGTGGATCCCGTCCGGTGAGAAGGCGACAAACAGACCCGGCATGCTCTTCGCCCGACCGACGCTAAAGTCAAAGTACGCCATCTTGTAACGCTTGGCCGGGTCGGGATCCCGCGGGTCGACCACCACCCCGTTGCCGTACCGAAGCGAGTGTCCCCCATTGCCGACCATCACGATGTTGGTGCGTTCGACCTGGCCGTAGGAAAACAGGTCCAATTCGGGTTTGGACCAATGCACGCCGTCCTCGGAAGTAGCGTAGCAAGTCACACACTGCGGCTGCGGTGCCCCCGGACCGCCGTACGCCTGATACCAGACCTGATACTGCTTGGTAGATGGGTCGTAGTGAACCGTGGTCCAGGCAATCGCCACTTCCCAGGGTCGCGTCTCGGCGATGACAGGATTGGATCGGTTACGGGTCGTGGGGTGCAGGAATCGTTCCGTCCCCGACCGATACAGGATGTGCCGGTCATCGACCAACAACAGGGTACGGTCTAAGTCCTGGGAATAGGCCGGTAGATGAAGGCCAAAACCGTATCCGATCAGCAGTGCGATCGTCCCTGTCAGGTGCAAGCGAAGCAACTCACTGTCCCTCCCTGTTCCAAGGCCGCTAAGGAATCCACCCCTTGCGACCCGCATGCTTGCGGTTGATACAACACCTGCTCCGAAGCGCGCTGTGATTGGAGCCCGCTAAAATTTAAGGTCGAGCTGTGGAGGGCAGGTTGTGCGTCGATGCATTCGGCGAGATTCGCAACGACTTCACTGATCATTTTTCCAGACCGGCCGCGGCGCCGCCGCCACCACCCCCGGTCACGCCAGTATCCAACGAATTGGGTTGTTGGCCAGGATTGGTTGAGGCCGTCGTTCCACCCGCATTGCCACCCGCATCGCCACCCTGTCGGTAAACCAATTGAAGCGCCTTGTTCCCGGCAGTCGAATCAAACCCGGTCGGGAAACTACCATCCTTACTGAATGTAATGGTAAGCTCACCGTTATTGAATTTGTAAATGGCATTTACCTTGTTGCCTTTGTCCGCACCGTTATCGATGTTAAAGGTCAGTTGGGCAGGGCTGGCAAAATTATCGCCACTCAAGGATCCACTGGAAGCGAGATTGGCAGAAACGGCCGAAAACTTGCCGCTGTTGATTGTCAACTTCATCAACGCCAGTGCATTGGCGGGGACCACCTGTCCATCCATCTTTCCGGAAGCAACCGACCACTCACCATCGAGTGACTGTCCCGACACGGGAAGTGTCAACAATGTGCCAACAGCAATGACCACGGCGAATGGAATCGGATGAAACATGATGTTCTCCTTGTGTTAGATATTCTGCAAAAACATCTGGATTAACGGGCAAGCTTGGAAAACGAAATCCTTCGATTGGCAGAAACCAATGCAAAGATCTGTTAACTATAGGATAAGATGGGCGTTTCCCGCGGTCCAGTCAAGAAATACAGGGCAGCAAAATTTTATTATTCAAACATGATTAGGGCACTTTACCCACAAGTCTCCCGAGGCAAGACTGGGATTTTAAACCGCTTAGTATACCATTCCGCACGGCACCACTGTTTCTTTCGACAACGACACTCATGGCCGATTTGATTAAGGTTCAGAACATCGTCAAGGATTACCGGCGCATGCGGGCGTTGAACGATGTCAGTTTTGAAATTCAACCCGGCATCACCGGGCTGCTGGGTCCCAACGGAGCCGGAAAATCAACGTTGATCAAAGTCCTCATGGGACTGGTACGGGTTTCCAGTGGGACTGGCACGATCCTGGGGAATCGCCTGGGAAGACATGGTCGGTTGATTCGATCCAAAATTGGTTACATGCCCGAAGACGATTGTTATATCCCAGGACTGAAAGGGGTCGAAGCGGTCCAGTTCTCTGCCTGCCTGGCCGGCATTCCTACTACCGAAGCATTGCGACGGGCACACGAAATTCTTGACTTCTGCGGAATGAAGCAAGAACGATATCGTGACATTGAAACCTTCTCGACCGGCATGCGACAAAAAATTAAATTTGCCGCGTCCATTGTGCATGACCCTGAATTACTGATTTTTGATGAACCGACTGCCGGACTCGATCCGGAAGAACGGGAAAACCTGTTGAACCGGATCCAAATCCTGGCCAACGATGCAGGGAAATCGGTATTGATATCGACTCACATCCTGCCAGACGTCCAGGCCATCTGTGACCACGCTTTGATTTTGGCATCCGGACAGGTTCGACTGAGTGAGAGCCTGGAAGTCCTCAATCGCCCCACGTCCCCCACCCTCACCATCAAGCTGGTCGGCGACGCCCAGTCATTTATCAAGGACCTGCAAAAATCAGGCCTCCAGGTGCATCAGGAACACGACTTTAATCATTTGCGGGTTTCAGGGGATACCGATAATTTATCTCAACTGGTTTGGAAAACGGCTCAACAAAACGGAATCTCGATCCACGCCTTGAAGCCTGCCAAGAACTCTCTGGAAGAGATATTTATTTCCGCCGTGGAGGAATCCAACGTTGCCCATACATAAAGTTGGTTACCGGGGTTGGCAAGGAAAAAAAGTACCCGTCCCCTGGCGCTGGTGGATTATTTCTTTTACGGGTATTCGTGTTGTCCTGCGTTCTCGCTGGGTGCGTCGATTGATGTTCGTCTGTTATTTCCCCGTGTTGTACTGGGGACTCGCCGTCTTCATGCTTGAGCAGTACATGGCCTACCCGGACTTGCAGTCTGATTTGATCGAGGCGATCCAACAAGCGGATCGGTTTGAGAATAACCGGGACCGTTGGCGACGACCCGGTCGAAATGGACCTCCCCAAAACAGAAGAATGCAGCGACCCGGTTTCATAAACATGCTACCCAAGAGCCAGGTCGTCATCGATGCGCTCCAATCACCCGGCGCGGATACACGGCACGTGGTCTGGTCATGGCTGCTAATGACTTTTTTCCGGTACCCGCAATCGATCATGCTGCTGTTCCTGGTCGGCTTCATTGCGCCAGGTCTGATTTCAAGAGATGTTCGCTCCCGGGCGTTCCTGTTGTATTTTTCCCGGCCGATCGGAAGGTTCGAGTACATACTTGGCAAGTTGATGATTCCGGCCGTGTTCATTGCGTTTATCACCTGCCTGCCAGCTTTGGTACTTTACGTGTTTGGCATCATGCTGTCGACGGACTGGTCCATTATCAGCATGACATGGGATATACCGTTTCGAGTTTTGGCCGCATCTTTCATACTGATCCTGCCAACCGCATCGATTGCGCTAATGCTTTCATCGTTAACCCAGGAATCAAGATTTGCTACCTTTGCTTGGTTCGCCTTGTGGATTATGGGCCATGGAGCCTGGCTGGCAATTGTCCTGGCACAGTCGATTTCATTCGGGAAACCGCCTTTCTCTCAAAGCGTAATGGACTCGGCGTTAGTTGAAAATTGGTCGTTGATTTCGCTCTACAATAATCTGGGAGCAGTCCAAAGTTGGGTGTTTGGTTTCGACAAATTCACAGACATCTGGCCCAGCTTCACGATCCTCTGTCTTCTGACATTGGTGGCCCTCGTAATTTTGTTTCGTCGGGTTTCGGCACCGATTCGCATTTAGGAAAACGGGTTGATGATAGAACTGGACCAGGTAACAAAACTCTATGGGACCGTGATTGGTGTCAACGACATCAATATGTCGCTTCCACCCGGGACGTATGGTCTGCTCGGCCCCAACGGATCGGGAAAAACCACACTGATCAACCTGATTCTGGGACAGCTCAAACCGACCCTGGGCACGGTTCGACTGTTCGGCAAGAATCCCTGGAGCCGGGATTCGTTACTGAGAAAAATTGGTTTGTGTCCGGCAACCGAAGTCGCTTTCCCCCGCGTCACTGGTTACCAATGGGTTAAATATCTGATCCGGATGCACGGTTTTTCATCGCAGGCCGCAGATCAAATGGCCAGGAAGTCACTGGCTCAGGTGCGACTGGATCACGCGATGCACCGCCCCATGCAGAATTACTCTTTGGGAATGCGGCAGCGCGCCAAATTGGCCCAGGCAATCGCCCATGAACCGGACCTGTTGATACTCGACGAACCATTTAATGGCCTGGATCCTGTCGGCCGGATGGAGATGATACAGTTCCTGCGAGAATGGGGATCCACAGGCCGCAGCCTAATCCTGGCCAGTCACATCCTGCACGAAGTAGAAGCCGTTCACCCGTCGTTCCTGCTGATATCTGGTGGCCGACTGCTGGCTTCCGGATCGCCTGACCAGGTACGGTCGATCCTGGCCGAGACACCCAACACAATACGGATTCGTGCTTCCAATGCTCGCTTGCTGGCCAGTCAACTCATGGAGCATCCAGCGGTCGATGAAATTTCGATCCTGGCACCCGAACGGGGTGAGTCGGGCGAGATACTGCAAGTCGCTACACGTTCCGCCGCACAAGTTTACAACAGGGTGCCTGAACTGTTAGCGGCAGCCAACATAGAGATCTACGAGATGCATTCGGCTGACGAGTCGCTCGGCCACCT
Organism: Mariniblastus sp.; assembly: GCA_014237975.1. GTDB lineage: Bacteria > Planctomycetota > Planctomycetia > Pirellulales > Pirellulaceae > Mariniblastus. Next base: position 49,560 of record JABACA010000004.1, read on the forward strand.
ATTCTCAACGTTGATGAAAATACACCGCGGGGAGTCCCAGGGAGGCACATTAACATGAGATGGTTCAATAGCATCCTGGCAACGTTCCAGTTTGAATTGATTAATTTCCTGTCCCTTCAACGACTGGCCGTAACGGCAATCCTAGCGCTGTTTCCTCCGGTCATGCTGTCACTGATCTTTGTGGGTTTCCGGTTTACCAATGGAAATTTTCAGTTTCCGCTGATCGTTACCGTGCTGTTCGTCTCGATTGTCTGTCTGCTTGGCATGCTGTTGTGGGCAACGCCCAATATTTATTCCGAACTGGAGGGTAAAAGCTGGATCTTTGTCGCCAGCCGTCCCGGCGGTCGGATCTCGATCATCCTTGGCAAATATCTTTCCGCCGTGATCTTTGGTTTTGCCATTTGCGTCGTGGCGATTACCGGGTGCCTGGTCGTCATTCAATGGATGACCGGTGCGTTAAAAAACCCCATTTGGGTCTGGTTCAGCATGAACCTTTTATACCTGATCGGCTGCCTGAGTTATGGGGCAATCTATTCGCTGATTGGAACCATGTTTTATCGTCGTGCCATGGTCGTCGCGGCAGCCTATACGATCGTTTCCAGTATCGTCCTGGCCAATGTGCCGGCGGTCATCAGCCGTTTGACCCTGCGTTATCATTTGCAGTTCATCGGATTCAACTGGTTTGGCGAAGAGATGGGAATTGACATCAAGGACCTGATGAACCACTATTCCATCGCCGACGTCCCGTCGTCTTTTTATCATCTGTTGTGGCTGGGGACGGCCATTCTCTGCGCCTTGTCGGCAGCCGCCTGGGTCGTCATGTCACGCGAATATATTACCTCGGACGAAACCTAGTGATGTGGGCAGTGAATCGGTAAGCCTGTCTTCACAAGTTGCCTAGTGTTGATTCCATTGTCCATCCCGAAAGGACTCCCTGCTGATTTCCCCCGATGGCCTCACCCGGTAACGAACGGCTCCTGGCGCACCGGTTCGATTGACGTTCCGTTGGTTCTCGGCCAGGATTCCAAGCGTTTGGGCAGAGACTTTCTTGAGACTCGCGCTGACCAGCACGTACTCCGGGCGCGACCATGCGAGAAATTCTCCCGGGCGACTGTTGCTACTGCCATGATGGGGTGCCATTACGACATCACAATCGATCGAAGGTCGTGACAAGAGTAGATCCATGCCGGTGCTCTCCAAATCACCGGGCAACAAAATCTTCCTCCCGTAAGCCTCAATCAACAAAACAATACTATCTGAATTATCAGTCGACCCAGTGCCTTCGGGGGGCGGAGAAAGAACTGACCCGCGGGCATTTGGCCCGCAGTCAAGGTGCGCATTCCAGCTCAATTCCCGAATCTCAACTCGATGTTCTTCCAACCGTTGCAACATCATTTTGACCGACTCCGATGAACTGGATTTCATCACTGGCGAGATGTAGACGACGCCAATGGAAAACCTCTCGCACAGCTCCGGTATCACGTTGAAATGATCCAGGTCTGCATGCGAGACAAACAAGGCATCGAGGTGATCTATGTGTTCCGACCAAAGCACGCCGGCTACATTGTTCAAACCGAACCGGGGCGAGCCAAATGTCCCCGCATCATACAGCAGGTTACGGCCATCCGGCGTTTGTATCAGCACGCTGGTGCCGTGCCCAACATCGACAAACGTACAAACCAAATCACTTTGACGGTTCGATCGCTGCCAGTGGGATTCAATGGCCGACGGAACCATCCAAGCCCCAACTAACCAGATTAAACCGCCCAACGGCAGCCAAATCTTATGTTGGGATTTGGGTAACCCCATGAACAGCAATATGAATCCCAAATAAAAAACCAGCGTCGCCGTCGCCGATGGACCAACCGTCCAAAAATGGCTACATGGCAACTTCTGAAACAGCTGAATGGTCGACTCCAAACCGTGCAGCGAAGCTGTACATATCGCGCCAAAAAAATCAGCCAGGGGTCTCAGCCAACCTCCAAACAAAAACACGCCCATCCCACAATAAAGTGCCAAAGCGATCGGGATCAGCAACAGTGGGTTCAACAACGGTGCCACGGGAGAAACCAGGTGAAATCGAAATGCGACCAGCGGCAAGGCCAACAACCAGATCAAACTGCTAACCCGCACCACCTGGCCAACTCGAAACCCGAACCTGTGTAAACAGCGCATTGGCCATGGCCGCGTTATACGAATCAACCGATCTAACGGCTCATCAGATGGAGCAAGAAAAATCCAGTCTCGAAAAAACAAGATTCCTGCCACTGCCAGGAACGACAACTGGGGACCGACCTGAAACAGATCGGCCGGGTTCATAGCGAGCACCACCAGTGCAGCAATCGCCAACAGGTTGAAACCAAACCCCCTTTTGCCATATAGGCGACCAACACACACCAAGACCAACAAAATGGTGGCCCTCGTAACGGGCGTGCGAAACTCAACCAACCAGGCATAAAACAAAACGAAAGCAATCGTCGACAACAGCGCCCAACGGCGACTGGAAAAACCGAATCGAAACAGCAAGAAAAAAGCCCCTGCCAGGATGCCAACATGCAAACCGGAAATCGCCAACAAGTGAACGGTCCCGGTCTGCATAAATTCTTCGCGACGCGCCGGGGTCAATTGCTCCCGATTACCTAACAGAATGGCAGAGGCCAAGGGGGCCCGGTTCGGCCCAACGTACTCCCAAACCAGGTCATTGAAGCGACGCCGAATGGTCGCCAACACCCAGCCGTTGGATCTTACATCTTCGGAACGCTCGGCGCGGACGGACGAACTAAAATACGCATGCACCACCGCCAATCTGGACTGCGAGCGACTGTATTCATGAAAATTAAATTGGCCCGGATTCGATGGCGGTGAAATCCTGACCAGACTGCCAAAGATGATCACTTGATCTCCCACCCTTAAATCACGGCATTCGTCATGGATGATCAATTCACAACAGCCCGATACGGCCTGCCAGCGGTTGCCGTTGCGAATTTGCTCCGGTTCTATCCGCAGACGTGTTCGAGGTCTGGATGGTATCGGGTTCAACACGTCCACTTCGGAGAATGCCATCGGACGCGGTTCTGATCGAATCTTGGCACGAACACAAACTGGCCCCGCCCAATCACCGGCAAACTGACTGATATCCTGATCGGGAAACCAATTCCAACGACCGTGATGCCAACTTGCACCCAGCCCCGCAATAGAAACCAGCAGCGCAACAGATGCGACCGCTTCCCCCCAACGACGCCTCTTGAATCGCCAGAATATCAACCACCAAAACAGCAATCCGAAAAGGGAAATTGCCAAGCCCGTTTCAAAACTAAAATCGACCCATCGATCCAGAGTAATGCCACCGCACAATGCAACCACCACCAGCAAGACCGGGCTGTCGCTGATTCCGTTAGACGGTGAGTTCGATTGAGAGAGGGTCACTGCACGAACACAAAACTGGAGGCTGCCGAAAAATTACAGTTAAACAAGAGACAACCTGTTTCGCAAATCCTTACGTGAAACAGGCAACAGTGAGATACTAAATTACCGCTTCTGACCAAATCCCTAGTTCTTCCGCGGCCCCCTGTTTGGCGTAGTTTGGCGGGGACCTCAAAGAAACCGCTTGTTTGCGCCACGGGTCCATTGCGCTGCCGAACAGACCCGATGGTTGCGGCCGGCAATGACAAGCTCATGACATGGCGCAGCGGTGCCATTCAAGTAGAATCGGGCCTTACCGATCGTCTCACATCAAGCCATCTTCTATGCAACCATTCGACGTCATCATCTTTACCGTGGTCCTGACCGCGGTGATTCTGGCCTGTGGCCAAACCGTTTTGCTCAAGCTTTCCAAAAAGGCCGATGAGGTTCCCCTGATCAACAAGATCATTGGCATGCTCGGATTGGGAGCGGCCGGTTTCGCGCTGTTTGTTTCTCCCGTTGTTCTGGGTGAACAGAAGGGGGTCGTGTTGATGCTGCTGGTGCTGGCAATCGTCGCTGCTACGGCACTGGCTGGGAAAATCAAAAAAAGTCGGCAGCCACAACCAGAAAAAGAGCCGATTCCAGAGAGAGCCATCAGTTCCCACGAACCCGATCCAAAGGTAGCGTGGTGCGGCCATTGCCGAGCGCACACAATAGCCGGACAAACGACAGCAACCCATCGCAATGAACACGGAGCCGTTACATCAAGTTATCCAGTAGCTTGTTGCGGCCATTGCCAAGCCCGCATGTTATGGAATGTACCCTCGGACATTCGCCAAGCTAAAAACTGGACCGTCGGATGCGCCACGGTGGTCGGCCTCATCACGGCCGCCAGCTTTATACTCGGCGCGCTGTGGAACAATGTCTTTGGACTTTTAACTGGAACCTTTGCGGCTGCACTATTCGTCGTAGTACTAGGGTTCCTGATCTGGTTTCTCTTTTTGAGATGGCAATGGCGCAAGTGGCTCAGCCAGCAACCACGGCCATTCTCGATTGATCGGACCAGGGAACCCGTCTGACAAAAACGCTCCAGAGATATCAGTGCCGACATGATTTCGGCATGATTATCCATCAGCGTGAAATGGCCCACGCTAGCGCAAAAAAAAGTCACAGCATGTCGCTCCGTCGTCATGCTATGACTTCTATCCTGACACGGGACAATCCATGTCCCGCCCTCCCGGCATGGGCATTAGACGTTATCGTCCTGTCAAATTGATTTAATCAAGTCATTTACAACAAATTAACGATTCGCCCAGAAAATCGTTAAAGCAGCTACAAATTCAAGCGTCTTTGTATCGTTGGCCACCAAACAGCTGGCAAACTTTACTGGCAATAACGAAAAAACCAATCGGTCCGTCACTTGGCAGCGACCGTTTGATTGGCCAAAATTTTTTTGACGATTCGCCTTGGTACGCGCGGACAAAAGCTTTTACCAGCCGCTGCCTGCAGCCTGGACGGATAGAACAGGGACGATTCCGGGAAGCAACCATGAGCACGTTGATCACGCGATCCAAACGATTTACCAGCTTTGGTCCGTCGATCCTCATTCGTCAGACGCGAGGCCTTCTCAGAGGTAGCCAGATTCCACGAGAACGGCTGGCAGCGCGGCAGATGTTGCGTGACAAGTGCCCGACACTACCGGGTGTCTACGGTTGGCTGGATTCCAACCGCCACCTGGTTTACGTCGGAAAGTCCAAATCGCTTCGCAGTCGCCTGCTGTCCTACTTTGCCAAGACTCCATCGGACAACAAGATGGTTCGCATCCGCCAAACTAGTGAAACGCTGGTTTGGGAACCCATTTCCAACGAGTTGCTGGCATTGATTCGCGAGCAGGAACTGATCCATCGCTGGCGTCCTGATTTCAACCGTCAAGGACAACCGAACCGAATGCAACCAGCATTCGTCTGTATCAGCCATTCCCCTGCACCCAATGCTTACCTGTCACGGAAAACTTCACCCCGAGCAAGTCTCGCCTTTGGGCCGATCGCGGGTACCAGGCGATTGCGATTGGCGATCGAGAGCCTGAACCACGAATTCCAGCTGAGAGACTGCGCCGACAAAACCCATTTTAAATTCAATGACCAGCTCCAATTATTTGGAAATTCATTTACCGCCCAATGTATTCGACACGAGTTGGGAACGTGTCCGGCACCTTGTGCCGCCTACTGCAGCACAGGCGAGTATCAACAACGGGTCGAGCGGCTACACGATTTCCTGGCAGGCCGAGACCGGCGCCTGCTCGATCAATTGAAAGCAAGGATGAATGCCGCGGCAAAGAACCAGTCATTCGAGCAGGCCGCCAACATCCGCGACCACCTGGATCATCTATCGTGGTTGGATCGCCGCCTGAATGGACTCCGGATGAGCGAGGAGGTCTTGGACGGGGTCCTTCAAATCGAAGCTCGCAAGGACCGCTTGGCATGGCTCGTGTTACGACAGGGAAAACTGGTTCAGAGCATCGCCTACCATGCCAATCGACCTGACCGGGCTCAGGCGGCAATGGAAACTTTGACGGAAATAGCCAACCGCCGGAAGGAGATTCCCAGCACCCGTTTGGATATCAGCTTGCAATTACTGATCGTGTCATGGTTTAGAAAGCACCCGCATTACCGCCGCCAAATCATCGGTTTCGAGCAGGCGATCGAATCCTGCCGGCGATGCCTGCAAGCCGGGCTCAACTCGCCTGTTGAGAGGCCAAGGCAGGCGGTTTGGGCAGATTTCTCCTAAAAACTAGCCGTTGTAAAATGGCCATGCCTTGGTATACTTTCGACTTCGTTTCTAGTGATATACGGGCGTAATCGTCAGAACTCAGAGTTGGGATCAGGTGCAGCAATGGCACGCGTTTGTGAAATATGTGGTAAGCGAGCTCAAATGGGAAACTCGGTGGAAACACGGGGTAAAGCCAAGTATTTGGGTGGTGTTGGTACGAAAATCACAGGGATCGCCCGCCGCCAGTTCCGACCCAACCTGCAGCGGGTCCGTGTCGCGACGCCCGAAGGTGGCGCCAAGTCAATTAAAGTTTGCACCCAATGCATCCGCAGTGGTTCGGTTCGCAAGGCCGTCAAACAAAAGCCATTCAAACTGCCCGGCTAGTCGCCCGGCCAGTCTCCGCGGGTCAATGGATACGGTGACTCGATGGTTCGTTCCCAAGAACGTTTTTCCGCAGAACATACTGCCCGGCTTGCGCGAATCGATTTGAATTCGGAGCAACTTGAAAACGTCCAGCTCGAATTGGAACAACTGCTGGAATTTGTTGGGCAAATCGATCAACTGAAATTGGATGGCGTTGAGCCCTTTTTTGGAATCAGTTCGACCGACAATCCGATGCGTTCTGACGAGATTCAACCGAGTTGTCCACGACCGGAAGTCCTTCGCAATGCTCCCCAAACCGACGGCGAACACTACCTGGTTCCGCCCGTGTTTGGCAAACAGGACTCCCAGGAGGGTTAAATGGATCTCTCCTCGTTCTCGGCTTATCAGTTACTCGAATTACTGAATCAGCAGGAACTCAGCTCAGTCGATTGCGTCGACTATTTCTTGAAGCAAATTGAAAACAGGAACCCGGATCTCAACGCCTTTGCTGCATTGGCGGCCGAATCTGCATTGGAACAAGCCCAGGCGATTGACCGTCGACGGCAAAAGGGAGAAGCGGTGGGACCGCTGGCTGGTTTACCGGTCGCCGTCAAGGATGGGATATGTACGCAAGGGATCCGGACCACTGCCGGATCGCGAATGTTGGAACAATTCGTTCCTTTCTATAACGCGACCGCCGTACAACGACTGCTGGAAGCCGATGCGATCCTGATCGGCAAAACCATGATGGACGAATTTGGGATGGGGAGTTCAACGGAGAACCCGCATTACGGCAATACCCGTAATCCCTGGGATCTTCAACGGGTTCCCGGTGGTTCCAGCGGTGGTTCGGCAGCCGCGATTGCGGGGGGGATGGCTCCTTTGGCTTTGGGGTCCGACACCGGTGGATCGATTCGACAGCCGGCCGCTTTTTGTGGACTTACAGGACTGAAACCTACCTATGGTCGGGTCAGTCGATACGGGCTGATTGCGTACGCCAGCAGCCTGGAACAAATTGGTCCCCTGGCCTGGACCGCCCAGGACGCAGCGCTGATGCTACGCGTCTGCGCGGGGCAGGACGCCTGTGATTCCACGTCGGCAACCAGAGCCGTTGACGACTATGCCAGTGAAATCGAATCGCCGATCAACGGTATGCGGATTGGAATTTGCCGTGACCAGCTGGGGAAAGGACTTGCTCCCGAAATCGAATCGGCCATCGAACAGGCAGTGAGTGTGCTGGAGTCGCTCGGCGCAACATTTGTCGACATCACCCTGCCGAACTCGTCCCATGCCGTACCCGCTTATTATGTGATTGCCCCCTGCGAGGCGAGTGCCAACTTGGCCCGCTTTGACGGCGTTCGATATACAAAGCGGGCAGATTCAACTGAACTGGACCAGATGTATAGCAAAACTCGCTCGGATTACTTCGGCCAGGAAGTCAAACGCCGGATACTTCTGGGAACGTTTGCACTCAGTTCGGGGTATTACGACCAATACTATATTCGCGCATCCAAAATACGAAGGCTGATCCAACAGGATTTCGACAGGGCGCTGAACGAAGTCGATGTAATCCTTGGTCCAACCACACCTAGCACGGCGTTCAAGATTGGCCAATGGGTAGACGATCCGTTGTCCATGTACCTGGCCGATGTTTATACCGTCGCAGCCAACCTGGCCGGGCTCCCAGCCATTTCGATCGCGGGCGGGGTTGATTCGAACGATCTGCCAATCGGATTGCAATTGCAGGGTCGTCCCTTTGGCGAGGCAGCTTTGCTGAGGGTTGCCCACCAATTTCAATCGCAAACCGATTTCCATACCCGGAGACCCAACTGATGTCGTTCGAGCAAACGACCATAATAGGGCTGGAAGTTCACGTGCAGTTAAAAACACGGAGTAAGTTGTTTTGCAGCTGTACGACGCTGTTTGGTGCCTCACCCAATACGCACACCTGCCCGGTTTGCATGGGCGCTCCGGGTGCGCTGCCAGTACTCAATCGACAGGCGATGGACCTGGCGATCAAGACCGGGCTGGCACTCAATTGTCGAATCGAGACGGCGACAAAATGGGATCGCAAAAATTACTTTTATCCTGATCTTCCCAAAGGATACCAGATCAGCCAATTGGATCGGCCGATCTGTTCTAACGGGTACTTGGATTTAATTGATCCCGAAGCTCAATTTGCCGATCGGCGGGTCGAAATCGAGCGCGCCCACCTGGAGGAGGATGCGGGCAAGAGCAGCCATGATGAAACACAAATGGGCGGTGAATCGAAAATCGACTTGAATCGCGCCGGCACACCCTTATTGGAAATCGTAACCCGGCCCAACTTGAGATCGGGCATGGAAGCCAAGGCATTTCTGACGGAACTGAAACTGATCCTGTCCAATCTTAATGTCTCCGATTGCAACATGCAGGAAGGCAGTTTAAGAGTCGACGCCAACGTGAACCTGCATCTTACAAAAGAGGACCAAAGAATTGCGACACCGATCGCTGAAATAAAAAACCTTAACAGTTTTCGGGGTGTCCAACGGGCGATCGACTTTGAGTCCGACCGCCAACGCAAACAATGGAACAACGACGGCCTCACCATCGACCAAGCGGCAAAACAAACGCGGGGATGGGATGACGAATCGGGCCAGACCATTTTACAACGGACCAAAGAAGATTCTGCTGACTACCGGTATTTCCCCGATCCCGACCTGGTCGTAATCCATACCACGTCCCAACAGATTGAAGCGATCAACTCGGAAATCAGGCCCTTACCCTCGGCCCGCAGAGCCAGTTTGATGTCGGATTTTTCGTTATCGGCTTACGATGCTGGCGTTTTGGTACACCAGGGGGATCCATTTGTCGATTTTTTCGAGACAATCGCCCGCCATATCGGTGACGGAAAACTGGTCAGCAACTGGCTGCAACAGGAGGTCCTCCGTTACCTCAACGAAAAACAAACGGACATCGATCATTTCCCGGTCTCAGAGGAACAATTCATTGCCCTTCTGGAACGGATCAAGGAGGGCAAGTTGGACACATCGCGTGGCAAGAACGTGATGGAATTGATGATGGAAGAACGGCTTAGCATGGAACAATCGCTGGAGCGGCTAGGCATTGAATCTCTCGACTCCGAAGAATTGGCTGCCATTTGCCAACAAGTAATCGAAGAAAACCCGGACATTATCCAACAGATAAGAAACGGAAATGACAAAGCGATAGGAAACTTGATCGGAAAAGCCAAGACTATCAACCGCAACGTCGAGCCGGGTTTGGTGCGCAAACAAATCCTGACCTTTATCAAAAACGGTTAAACCGCTCAGCCAATAATCGATGCCAGCTTGATCCAGTGGCAAATCACCCAAGACGGCCAACCCTGCTACAAGAAATCAAACTTGCATGGTCCCTGAAGATCGATCAAACTAGTTGGCGTCACCACTTGATGATATTGCAGCACATGGTTGTTGGGGTCATCAAATTCATGGGAACTGCGTTGGGGCACCCACCGTTGGAGGTCAAGCATTGCCACACTGCATGGAGGGACAGGTAACTGCCATCGGCCAGAACGGCAGCCTGGTAACCAATATCCGAGAAGAACAACTGGCAGACGCCCCGCGCGACGATCGTATTTCAGTCGAGTTTGCCGGACACCAAACGTTTGGTCTTTTTGACCTTTCCCACGATCAACCCGAATCCACCCTGGTTGCCAAACTGGGCGATACGGCAACGGTCGAAATTGAGATTGTCGGGCTTAGCCTCAGCGAACTGCTGGGAATTGAAATAGGTGAGCCTGTCAAGATCCGCTGGTGAATCAAGGGCAGCTTGCTCTACCGCTTAGCTTGATTGACACCTTTTCGTCGCGCCTCTTTTGCCAGCCGAAACGCCTCGTCTTCACCGAACACACCGACTGCAAATGACCGGGTTCTCCGGTGTCCATGCCCATCGGTCCATTGGGCAACCCAAAACCAGTAATGAAATTCGTAGTCACCGCGAAGGTCCACTTGTTTTTGCCTGCGAACCCCCACGATGCCGGACCGATTTCGCACGGAGGGTTTTCGAGCCAATTCCCTGACAGAATATTTACGAGAAGCCTCTTCCAAACCATCCCGGTAATGCTTGGCCGCCAACAACGCTTTGCGTTGACCGCCAAACCGGTTGTCAGCAAAATACTTGGTGGTTGTCTTACCGCGTCGTTGAATGCGAACTTGCCAACCGCCGTAAACCCTCCCAGCTCCACTTTTTGTTTCTGTACGGCTGATATTGCGCTTAGGATTTTTGCGGGCCACGACAAATCAAAATTCAAGAACGTAACGGGTTACTGAAATTCCGATCGGGATCAATCGCACGATTACCTGGAAGACCGAAAAACGATCATTGTGACGCAGCACGAAAACCGCTGGGACCACCCGAAATTAACTTGCCGAATTGTAACGGCCAGGTCGCGATTTGAAATCCCTTTTCCCGCAGGCGAGTTTTGAGCAATGGCAGATCGTCGTAGGAATCGGGGTAAACCCACAGCGAGACAGTCGTGCGGCCGGGTTTCAAGCGATCTAATCGGTTCGAAAAATCGGAACCGGTTGAAAGTGCCTTGGTCATCAATTCACCCGTTTGACCCGAAAGCGGCCTCAAAACGAAATGGTCAAAATCAGTGACCCGACGGTCGACCGTTCCCATCTCGGTAGCGACTTTGACAATCCGCGATGCCAGCTGGTACTGCAGTCGAAATTCTCCGATCGGTCCCACGGTCTCATAAGTATTACTGGACAGCAGCAACTTCTCGGCTTTCACCTTCCATTCCGACTTCATTTTACCAATCAGTTCGTCCATGGGAACGAAAGTGATCCGCCCATCCATTAATTGGAAATGCACTTCATTGGTAAAAACGGTTTTTGCAATCGGCGCCGGAAAGTGTTCAATCTTTTCGATTTTGGTTTTCTCATTGGATTGAACCGCATTCATTTTTTTGCGGGTTGAGGCGAATTGGTATTTCAAATGGTCCAATTTAGCCTCGGCGTTGAGTCTTACATTCTCAGATTCCGTATTGTCCTGGTTTCTTTTTTCCAACTCCCGTTTTGCCATCGATATTTGGACCAGCATGGATTGTCGCCGTTTTCGCAAACGTTCGACCATGGATGAATGAGTATCAATCTTTTGCTCTAATTCATGGTTTTCCAACTGCCTGCTTTTTGCCTCCCAAGCCGTGGAGTCCAATTTCTTTTGCAGGTTTTCAACCGCTTGCAGTTGTTCCGTATCACTGGTTTGACTCGTCCAGGAGGACTGGGCTTGAGCACCCACTAAAACGACCAAAATGACCAGGATGCCTACCAGGTTGGCAACGATATCCAGAAAGGAGTCCTGGCCAGCATTGAGATCGCGCGCCTTCATTAATCAGCTCCTTCAATGGCCAGACCGCTGCCTTCCAGCAGCCATAACAACTCTTCCATGCGAGCTTCTGCTCCAGGGGCTACGGTAAACCTCAATTCGGGAATCCAATAACCATTGGCACCGGTGACACCCCACGATTCGATCATCCTCCAAATCTCGTCGACCATTGTATCAACTGCCAAAACCATATTCGTACCGATTTTGACTCGTACCCGCTTGTTAGACTGGCTTTTTGTTTCAAAAGTAATTTCGTCACTGGAACAATAAACCCGAATCGGGCGACGGTAACCGACAGCTCCCGCAGTCATTGACGGCAGCGCCCAATTTTCTCCGCGCTGCGAAGCGAGGCTTGTGCCATTTCCTTTTCCACTCGGTTGGCTTTCTGGTCCGTCCTGACCACCTTCTTGACCGGCATTTTGCTGTCGCGAGAACCCCTTGCCTTTGGCAGCTTGATCCCCCGGACGACCGGAAGCCTGCCCAGTTGATGAGCCGCCACCCATGTCTCCAGCCTGATTTACAAATCCGCCGTATTGACTGGACGCTCTCAAACCGGGTGCAACCGCCATTGGTTCCTGCCGTCGTTTGGCTGCCATTAAAGCTAATCGATAGTCCATCAGCTTGTGCTGTTCCCTGATCGACTGTTCCACAGCCTTTCGAACTGCCTCGGCCAGTTGTTTGTCGGATTCCCCAAAATCCAGTTTCTTTTTCTCGGAAATCAGTTCATACCCAAACTCGTCATCCCATCCACGCATCGCGTGACGCGCACGTGAATAGGATTCAGCCCCGTCGGGACGAACCACCAGGAGCGGGTAGGGGCTGCCCACCGACACATTCAAATCGTATCGCAGATAGTATTCGCGAACCGCGACCAGCGCCGCATCCAACGGGTTTTGCTCGGTGACGGGGACAGCAAAATCCTGCAGATCGATTACAACGTCATGGGGCTGTATGATTAGTTTGTTTTCACGACATTCAATGTAGATAGGTATTCGCAAGTTACCGCTAGCGCCGTCATAGGGAACGATAGAGTACATAACGGGCTGGTTACTGCTCGCCTGTTTCTGCTGCTGTTCCAGTTCTGCAACCGCGGTGGCCAACTGCATTTCCAATTCGGCAACCTGCAGATGGATTGATTCCAGCTTGATGTCGTGCGCCACTTCGTCTTGGCGTTCGAGCTGCCTTGCAATGATCACGGCTTGTTCGTTCAAGCTGGAAATTTCATTTTCCAGGTGGGTTCTGATGTCCCGCACACTTCGTAAACGTTCCACCAGTTCCGGACGTATTTCGCCAAGGCCTGCCGATCGCACCAGCTCAAGATCCAACTGGGAATTGAGTTCGTCGATCTGTTTTTCGACCTGTTCCCGGTCGATATCGTTGGCTTTCTTAGCACTTTCGTCAGCCGCTTTGACCGCCAGGACAAGAAGGATGAACAGCACGCCGAAGGTACAAATCAGGACGGCGAGAAAAGGAAACAGTGAAACCTCAGGGGTTTCGCGGCGGCGACCTAGACGTCTCATGCTGCTTTATTGTTGGACACAAAAGTTTCAACCGAAATTGGACGTGCACCCGATTTCCACCCGGTTGGGCTGGAAGAATCTCCCTGGAAAATACCAAGCTTACCCCGCCGAGGGGTATCCACGTTGTTATCAGTCGTTGTTGTGATCGTTCTTAGTTGTGAGATGGCAGTACAAAGCTGCTGCAAGGTATCCGCCAGGCGATTTTCATCCATCACGGAACCTGGATTTTGATCCACTGTGGCCTGCATTTCTTTGACGCTTTGAATTTGCTCAAGCAATTGATTCAGCGCCTCGGATTGACGGACCATCTCCGTCTGCTGGCCCGCCACCGCGCGTGCATTGTCTGACAACATCACTTGCCATTGCTCCCATCGTTTGCTCATACAATCATCAGCGTGGGCGATATTCTTGCCGATGGCAGCCTGCAACTCGTGTACAACTTCTGCAAATGAACCCTTCAAGCTGGCACTCACCGCATCGTTCGAATCGGAAACGAGTGACTTCCACGCACCCTCTGCATCCTGAATGGTGGCTTTCCAAAGTTCGGCTTGCCGTTGCACTAACTGATACGACGTCGACATCACGATTCGACCCATGCGTTCCATAGCCATGGCACTCGGGTCCAACTCTGCATCTTTTTGAAAACTGCTGGAAATCTCTTGAACTGTTTTGTCGTCTACCATTGACAATAACTGGTTTTCAAATCGATCAACCAGGAATTGAATGAACATCAACACAATCGACAAGGTCAATGCCAGAGCGGTGGTATCAAAAGCGACATACAAACTGGATCTAAGTCCACTCATCATTTCCTGGAAGTCATTTTCCGGTCCCACCTGGATTCCACCAAGTGCCTGTGAAATTCCCAGTACCGTCCCCAGAAATCCCAGCATCGGTATCGCCCAAACCAAAATCCGAACCAAAGAGTAGCGTTGTTGCTGACGTTCAATATCCAGGTCCGCTTGGTACTTCAACTCGTCTTCGACACCCCGTGTCGAATCGTTGCGTTGAATGAACTGCAGCCCTTTCTCCAGACGTTGCCAAAGGTAGTGGCTATGAAATCGTTCGGGGTACTGGTGCAGACTGCAACTCGTTTGAGCGGCTCGCTGTGCCGTGGTGACAGCCTGGTCCTGCTCTCGAGCGGTTTCGGTCGGTTTCGGTTCAATCGGTGTTGCATCCTTGGACAATTGGATTCGATTAAACGCCCAAAATTGCTGGGCAATGTTATCGGCAATCATCATCAGCGACGCAAAACCAATACAAAACATGGCTAACGTAATTTTGGAGATAGGGTGACCGGTCAGATAGCGTCGAAGCGTTTCATTGGCCAATATTTCCTGCTCGATAAGAAAGCAGATTCCCAAATACAGGGTCAGTCCCAGACAGATTGGAATCACCAGAGTCGGTAAAGTTCTGGTCCAATTGAATCTACGTTGTTGGGGCATTCCGCCAAATCCACTGGTTGGATCACATGAAGCAAAAGCGCAGCTTGGCCGATTCGACAACACGAGCCGACCCTCTCGTTAATCGGCCATTTTGCCCATCCAATTAACTCAATTTCATCCAAAAAAAGAAATTAATCCGCGTATCTTACCTAAAACCCGCTTTGCGTATTCTCGTCAAGATTTACCAAAGTAACATCGTAAACACTGCCGATAAGAACAAGCAGATTCAAATTCAGGGGTCGCAGCAATGCGATTTCCCAGGGGGGGGTTACCCGGCGGCATTGGCAACAATCGGCCGGGTTTTTTAATGCAATGCTGGCAGAATGCTCAATGGCAACTATGCTGATGGACTCAAGTTGATAACCGGTGGATCACCATGTCTTCAACCGATACGTTAGCGCCTCTGCCAAGCTCCCGGTTCGTGCCTTGGCTTAAATTGATACGGATCTCGGCTGCACCCACGGCCATTTCCAACATCCTGGTTGGATTCCTGCTAATCCACGCAGGCTGGTCACCGGTCGTTCCTTTGATTTGGTTGATCGCCGGCAGTTTCTTTCTGTACTCAGCGGGGATGGTTTCCAATGACATTATTGACATATCAACCGACAAAAAAAACCAACGACATCGACCCCTCGTCGAAGGTCTGATTGGATTGCGGCAGGCCCGGTATGTCTGCATGGTTCTATTTCTGTTGGGCATCATTTGCCCGCTAGCCGTTGGTGGCCGGGCATTGATCATCGCGTTATTATTGGCGATTGCAATTCTGCTCTATAACGGACCGCTCAAACAGACTTGGGCGGGTCCCATCGCGATGGGTTCGTGTCGCAGTTTGAATATATTGTTGGGAGCAAGTTACCTTCCCCAATCGGTCATGGTCGAAAGCACGTGGCTAGGTTGGCCACCGTCTGTTTGGTGGATCTCGATCAGCCTGGGTATTTTGATTACCGGGTTGACCTATTTTGCAAAAAACGAGGCAACGGCCAGTAACCGCTGGAGGCTGATAGTGGGTGCCGTCATTATCATGGTCGGGCTGACTGGTTTCGCAACCTCCGGGTTGGCTGCTTTCAATCCACCGAGTCGCGCCGGTGTCTTTCCCCTATTGATATTCTTGATCTCGGCTCCAGTCATCATCCGACTAGGATTGGCAATACGATCATGCCAACCACGACAGGTGCAATTTGTTGTTATTTCTCTTCTAAAAAGCCTGATTGTCTACGACGCGTCATTTTGCCTGCTGTTCGGTCAGCCCGACTTCTCGTACGCTCTAATCGTTCTATCCCTGCTGCTGCCCTGTGTTGTGTTGGGCCGATGGATATCATCGACCTGATTTGATTCTTGGTTGAAAGGCAATACGGCCTGGTCAGTCCAATTGATTTTTATTGGTAATGATTCATCATGGAGGTAGATTCTTGAGACTCACGATACTACCCAGCAAGTCGAAACAGCCTTTCATTCATGAAATTGGGATACAACACAAATGGCCTGGCTCATCATGAGCCAATTCAAGCATTGAAGATGTTGGCCGAAATTGGTTACCAAAGCGTTGCCATTACGATCGATCACGCATGGCTCGCTCCATCCAATGAACATCGGCCTGTGCAGCTCGGACAAATCCAGGACTGCCTGTCGTTCTATGAAATGGACAGTGTCGTCGAATCGGGTGCGCGTTTTCTGTTGGACCCTAGCCGCAAACACCACCCAACGCTGATCGATCCCGAGAAAGCGATCGCGGGGAAACGGGTCGAATATCTGAAATACTGTATTGATACGGCCGTCGAACTGGGCTCTGGTTGCGTCTCGATCTGGTCAGGCAAACTGCCCGAAGGAATGGAGGACCAGCAGGCACTCGATACGTTGGCGGAAAACCTGGCCGAGGTACTCAGCTATGCCGAGCAACAGGAGATGGACATCGGTTTCGAACCGGAGCCGGACATGTTCATTGACAATATGAAGAGTTATGAACGGTTACTGGAATGGGTTGATTCGCCCCGTCTCGGTTTGACGCTTGATATTGGCCATCTTTTCTGTATGGGTGAGTTGCCAATTGTCGATTTCATCCAGCGCTGGCAAGATCGAATCCTGAATGTTCACATTGAGGATATGCGAGCTGGCATCCATGAACACTTGATGTTCGGTGAAGGGCAAATCCATTTTCCACCCATTCTTCAATCGTTGATGGAAATCGGTTATGCCGGGGGCCTGCACGTCGAATTGAGCCGGCACAGCCATGACGCGTTCGTGGTTGCCAAGCAGTCGTTCGATTTTCTTAGCGACACGATTAACGAATTACCGTCGTTACCAGAAAGTTGAAGCCCATGGCGCCCAAGGTCATCCTGTTAACCGTCCCGGCGCTGAGGGTTGCGGACCTGGAGAACATGCCCCGTCTGAGGTCACTTGTTCGTCAGGGCAGCCAAGCCCGGATCCAACATTCGTTCCCGACCGTCACCTGGCCGGCCCAGGCCAATTTGCTGACCGGAAAAACGCCCGAGCAACACGGCGTGATCGCCAACGGCTTTTACTGGCGGGAGGAACATCGTGTCGAAATGTGGACCGCCTGGAACGAGGTGATTCAAGCGCCCCAAATCTGGGATCGGCTGCCGCAAATCAATCCGGATCTCAAATCGGCGGCCTGGTTCCCGATGCTGAGCAAGGGGTGTGGCGCCGATTACGTCTGCATGCCGGCCCCCATTCACCAAGAGGACGGGAGTGAAGACTTGTGGTGCTATACCAAGCCGCAGCCGTTTTACGGCGAACTGCTCGAGACGATGGGCCATTTCCCGCTGCAACACTTCTGGGGACCGCTGGCCAACATCCAATCCAGCCAGTGGATTGCCGATTCCGCAGCGCTGGCCTTTAAGCGGTTTGAACCGGACTTTTTCTATATCTACCTGCCGCATCTCGATTACGCGGCACAGAAAACGGGACCCGATAGCCCGGCCGCCCTGACGGCGGTCGAGGAACTGGACCAGGTGATCGGGGGACTGGCCGAGCAAATCCTGGCGGCCCACGAATCGGTGACCTGGTTGGTCGCCAGTGAATACGTGATCACGCCGGTCGACCACGTCAGTTACCCGAACCGGATCCTCCGCGAAGCGGGACTGCTGCAGGTGCGTCAACAGGATGACGGGGAACATCTCGATTTGGCCGGCAGCGCCGCCTGGGCGATGGTCGATCACCAGTTCTCACACGTGTTTGTGAAAGACTCCGAACCGTCCGTCATCGATCGAGTCAAAGATCTGTTCCAGGGAGAAACGGGAATCGACCAGGTGCTGGCCCTGCAGGAGCGTCATCAACTACAGATGAACCATGAGCGGAGCGGGGAAGTCATCCTGGTTTCCACTCCCAACAGTTGGCAAGCGTACTACTGGTGGCTGGACGACGCTCGGGCACCCGGTTTTGCCCGCACGGTCGATATCCATCGCAAACCGGGTTACGACCCGGTCGAATTGCACTTTGACCGGGAGACCCGCTCGATCCCGCTCGATGCCAGCCTGGTGTGTGGATCGCACGGGGCGCCGGCCGTCTCGCTGGAACAGCAAGGAGTCGTCTTGAGTTCCTGCCCGGAGTTGTTGACGGGCGAACCGATCGCGGAAACCGATATCTGTGACCTGGTGCTGGAGACGTTCCGAACACGATTGCCCTGATCCTGGGCAACGAGTAAACGGTCAACCGGCACGACGCGGAAGAAGCGGCGCTACCCGGCTGCCCATTAACGAAATTGACCCGTTACAGCATCTACCCAGTAAGCTTCTTGCCCATCCAAAAGGACGGATTGGCCAGACCGGTCGTGGACCTGCCAGGTCCAATTTTCATTAAAGATATCTTTGCTCCATGGACAAAGAGACGCATCCAGTGACGTGAGGGGCACCGCAAACTCTCTCGACACGATTTCCAATGCGGCCTGTTTCCCAATGACCGGCTCCAATGGCTGTCCATCTTTCAGACTGGCAACGAATCCTCGTGGTTTCAGGCGGGCTCCACTTTTGCCCAGGGTCACGGTAACCAAAATCGGCGGTTCGAACGGACCCTGCCAACGCAAGGGATAGGCTGAACGGGTGCTGGCGGGTGGCGCAATTTTGGTCAGAGGAGTCCAGGAATACCTCAGGTAAATTCCCCCTGCCGTCCCGTCGGACCGGCGCTGCCAAAGGGCAGTCTGGAAGTCGGCACCGCGAGAACCTTGGAAGCTACTGTGCGAACGTTCAAAACGGAACGTACGTTCAAAGTACTCTTGGCCGACAAGGCCGATGATATACTCATCCCCGACGCGAATCACGTCCTCTGAAATCGGGTCATCCCGCGAAATCTCTGGTGGTTTTGCTTCCCCGTTCGGATCGTTCTCGCCGGAGCCGACGTAATACGCCTCCAGTTCCTTGACAAGGTCAGGCACGGGATCGTAATAGCCGGGATCGGTATAGCCCAGCTCCACCGGCAACAAGGGGATCGACCTCAAATCATCCAGTGCTTCCTTCCGGTGACAGTAGGCAAGTGCCTTAGCCGCCTCGCTTCGCAGGGCGAGGCGATACCACGTTTCCAGGATTTCCTGCTTCACCCCCGCTTCGGTTTCGGGGCCAAAACCCTCCTTTTCCTTGGTGGGAAGATATCGCGTCAGCTCGAGCAACTCGTTTTTGAAATCCTTCGAGCCAGCCCTGCGGACAATTTCAACCGCTGCCAATTCGGGACTCGCTATTTTCACTTTGCCATCAAACAGTTTTGCCACAAAGGCTTCATCACATTTCCCGGTGATGGTTGCCCGAAATGATTCGAAATTGGTCTGCGCCCAACTCTCATCCTGCAGATCGAAATTCTGCTGGAGATATTCCACCACGGGGGGGCCGAACCTCGTCAAATTATCGGGAAAATGGGTAGCGTGCTGCAGCGCGGCATCGTTGGGATAGACGCGCCAACGCTCGCGTTCAAGCTTGAATGCATCAAGATGCGCTTGGGCAAAATGATGCATCATCGCATCCCGAGTCAGTTCCTTGCCCTTGAGAAAATCCAGGACTTTCTTTTTTGTCTTGTCGGCCCATGCCTTGGCCTCTTTTGCGTACCGCTCCTCTTCTTGTTTCGTGGTAATATGCTCCCACCCCCACCCAGGGGCAACATCCCCACAATCGCCACACATTCTCTGGATGCAGTACGTGATTTGACGAACAATTGCCTGGGCATTGGCATCCATCAACATATCTCTTAATTGATCGATGTCCGAATAATCACCCCAGTCTTGAAGAAATTCAAGGTAACTGGAGATGGCCCGATCGGCGAGGTCTAGCCTGGCATACCGCCGATTGAGTTGCTCATAAGTTTCCGCGGGTCCCGGCTGCAGAGACGCTTGGTATTTCCTGATTTCGATTGCCAGGTTTTTAAACAGGACGGCTCTCAACTTTTCGGAATAATCTGTCTTGATTGGCCGGATAAAATTCCGAGAACCATTTGCCATACCTAATTCCCGATACGGCACGGGATGCCAATAAAATTGCATATCAAAGGGTTGACGTCGGGCTGAGAAGCGGGCTGAAAGGGCCGGTATGATGCGCAGGATCTCCTTGGGGTCTTCCGCCTTTTCCAGAGCGTCCACCAAGACCGCTTCGTATTCGGAGCCGTGTCTTTCAATTTGCTTCATCGCTATTTCGCGTCGTTGCCCGGCAGGCTGCTGCAACTGGTGAAAGACG
>JABACA010000050.1 GCA_014237975.1 Mariniblastus sp.
CATCGAGCCACATACCGGGTATTTCTCGCCTCGTGCGACCGAAAACTTCAAGATCCGGATGAGCCTGTCGCTTGAGGGCATCGGCGCTGCCCGCTTGCAAAACGGCCACCTCGTACATGCCGACCGCTTCCTTTTTCAGTACGCGAACTTCCGATTTCTTCACATCTTTGAACCTTAAATCGTTCATCGCAGTTTTCGGAACGCCACCACCAAAAAACATCCTCTTGCGGACGTTTAAATTAATCACGACCTCGGGTGGATCGATCGCGTTGGCCAGTTGTTGAAAGACGTTGTCCGGCACCTTCCGCAATGCGGGCGGAGAGGGAAACGGGATCAGCATCCCGAAATTGTCTACCTTCCCCTCGAATCCGGGTCGAATCACAAACGTCTCGATGCCGTCCTTATAAAAGACGTACGTTTGTTGCAGGCCAATCCGCGTGATGGGCGAGCCAGGTCCGGTGAAGATGGGTGGCACCATTCCACACGGATCGGCTGTGACGCTTGACGTGGCGAGGCCACTGGAAAAAACGGCCAGTAACAGCAAAGCGGACAACTTGAAATTTGTTTTAAGAGTCATCATGGGGTTCTTCCAATTCAATACGGATTTCGATTTGACCCTGGCAATCTTCGTCACCATTACTGATCCAGACCTGGTCCAGTTTTTGCCAGTCACTGCCGCTTTGGTGAACCGCGAACCACGGTCCTGCCACAAAGTGCACACCCTCGAGTCACAAGCGGGCCCAAATGTGGTTCAGTCCGACACGTTTAATGGTGCCACTGGTGACCAGCGGCTGCAGCGATTCGGTTTTCATTTCAAAAACGTGTCGCCGGTCAAAAGGAACTCGAGTGGGAGGTAACCAACATCGCTTCGTACCATCCTGCTCGATAACACGGATGGAGATCTTGGCGTGGGTCCGGGTCAGTTCGCGCCGCAACAGTTCGGCATGTTGGGTATCCAGCACATCGGAGCCCTGGCGGTCGAGCAGAGTTTGGGTTTGTGGACCAAAATACAAAAGTTCTTCCAGTGGCTTGCTGGCAGTATCAATTGGTTGTTGGGAGAATTGCTCCAGCAGTTCGTTAAAACGATTTGCCGCCAGCGTGCCAGTCGGGTGGCGACTGAGAGCACAACCCGAGGCGCAGACCTCGTTGCCGTGGGGTTCAAAGATGGCCAGCTCATCATGATCAAAAGGGGTAAGATCGGGACTGGCACCCGGATTCCATATCGATGTCAGGTGTGACGACGATATAATCGGTGGAACCAAGTCGTAACCTCCCGACAGGTTCTGGCTGAGTTGAACATCCGGGCTCTCATTTTCATCGGCTGGCTGGAAATTCTCTGGCAGTGGACGGGAGAACTCTCGCGGAAATTCCTGGCCATCGTCAGGGGCTCCCAGGATCAGCCTGGCCAGGTTTCCCAGGCAGATACCGAACAAGACCAATAAAAGACTGGATTTCAGGTAGCTTTTTTTCATAGAATAAAAACATGCGAGGAGGCGGTTTTCTGGAACCGGCGTTTGACGCCGGACGTCTTAATTGAGTTCCGTGTTGCGTCACGATTTTTTAAAAAAGATCAACTGGCCCGCACGGACCATAAGACGATATCCAACCGATACATCTTCGCGCATTATGATTGGGGTGGCAAGCGATCAGAGTTCGTTATCCCTTTCGACATGGGTCGTCAAACGGCCATATTCGTTATGACATTTTTGATTTTTTGTTGATCTATGGTTCATTCAACTCCATTTTTTACTCCAGACACCAACGATGCTGATCTCCCGGTTCGGCAGCGATATAAGGGGACATCTTGCCGTTTTTTTGCGAGATGGCTGTTTCCTGGGTGGATGATCCTGGTGTTGGGTTGCGGGGCAGTCTGTCCCCTTGGGGCACAAGGATTGAACCCGCAGGAAAAGGAAACGGAATCCGACTTGGCAGGTGCCGTCTGGCAATTTGGAAAGACGGGCGCAGATTCGGAATCAAACGGTTACTACTTTTTACAGTATTCACCCAATGGCCGTTACCTGGCTGCCAGGAACCGTGATAATTTTGTCGAGATCCATGACGTCAAACGGCGGGTGCAGTTGTGTGAAATCGGGGGCCACGAATCCCGAATTTTGCGGGTAGAGTTTTCACCGGACTCGGAATTTTTTGTTACTTCAGCTCCTGGTGTGGGTGAAAAAACCAAAGTCTGGGAAACGCAAACGGGTGCTCTGGCGACAACCCTTCCTGTGGATACCCAGAGTGCGCGATTCAGTACGGATGGCAAGCAGTTGATCGTGTTGGGAGAAAGGGACGTACACCGTTTTGAATGGCCAGGAGGCAAGAAGCTGGCCAGCCGCTCATGGGGCAATGATGCGGATCAGCCGATGGCCATTTCCCGCGATGGTCAATTGGTCGCTTCGTATCGTTCGATTAAGAACCAAACTTACCAATGTCAAGTTTCGGACATCCAGAATGATTCACAAGTGATGCTGGATGGGCCGACATTTCAACCTCGATCGATTTTGATTTCAGAGAATCGTCAGTGGTTGGCGGCCGTCTTTGTAAGGGATTCAAAAGTCTGTTTGTGGAATTTGCATGATCCTCATCAATTAAAATTTCGACTGGAAGGCCATGACGACACGGTGCAGTCGATTGCTTTTTCGGCGGACAATCGTTTCCTGGTTTCCACCAGCTGGGATAAGACGTCGATCGTTTGGGACTTGCTGACTCGAGAGCCGATCAAGCGAATCAAAGGCCATACCGAGTACGTAAACTCGAGTGCTTTTTCTCCCGTTGGATTGCAATTGGCAACCGGAGCATCGGGCAAATCGGACAGTTCAGTGATTGTCTGGGAATTGTCGGATTTCCTCTTCCCCGTCGAGCCACGACCCGTCACTGCCGAGTCATTCGATCAAAGTTGGAGGGAGTTAGGCAGTGCATTTGCAGACAAGGCATTGAATGCGGTGAACGACCTGCGGCATTCGATGAGTGAGATTGGGCCACACCTGGTTGATCGTGTTGGCACGCTTAACAGCATGGTAAGTCTGGACCAATTGCAAGCCTGGCTCAGTGACCTCGACGATCCTAAATTTTCTGTCCGGGAGAAGGCGACCCTGCTGTTGCAGAAATCCCGTGGGCCAGCCGATGCCTTGCTGCAGGAAGCGTTGCGAAAGACAACCAGCGCCGAAGTTCGCTATCGTATCTCGCGAATTCTGAGAACCGAGGTGACGCGCCCCAAGATCAGCTTGACGGAACTCAGGCGGCTGCACCGCTCGGTCTTTCTGTTGGAGCTGGTCAATGACGCGATGTCGCGAGATTTGTTGCAGGCCATTGCCACACAGCATCCCCATATTGATATTGCCAGGGATGCGGCTGCTGCCGTGAAGCGCTTGGAAGCTTCGCAGTAGAATCGGATCAAAGGCCAGGATCTGTTTCATCCAGGTTGCCGATGACTTTTTTGAGTGTCGCGATCATTCGCTCGGCATTGGCTAAATCAAATACCATCGGCGGTTTGAACTTGATGACATTATGGTCGGGGCCATCGGTGCTGAGTAGGATTCGGTGCTGTTTCATTTGCTCAACAATTTGTTTTGCCAAATGGGCATTCGGTTCACAGCTCACGGGGTCTTGAACCATTTCGATCCCCAGGAACAGTCCGCAACCTCGGACATCTCCGATGAGTGGAAAAGACTGTTTGAGCTGTCGCAACTGGTCCAGCAGGTAGTTGCCTACCTGTTGCGCATTTTGTTGAAGATTGTCTTTTCGAATCACATCCAGTACGGCGATGCCAACAGCACAGGATACGGGGTTGCCACCAAACGTGTTGAAATACTCCATCCCGTTACAAAACGCGTCGGCGATTTCACGGGTAGTGACGACTGCTGCTAAGGGGTGGCCATTGCCAATCGGTTTTCCCATGGTGACGATATCCGGTCGGACGCCACTCAATTCAAAGCCCCAGAACTTACTGCCAACGCGCCCAAAGCCAACCTGGACTTCGTCAGCAATGCAAACACCCCCTGCGGCCCGGATGGCATCGTAGACGCCGGCCAAGTAAGGAGGAGGCAAAGGAATTTGACCGCCACAACTCAGTAGTGACTCGGCAATCAGCCCGGCAATTCCGCGATTTGAAGCAACTTCCTCAATCTGGCCTCTGGCATCGTCGATGTACTGCTGGACCGCGTCAGTCTGCTGGTAACGGTATTTTCCTCGATAGGTATCGGGCGCATCGAGTATGTGAACATGATCGGGTTTGCCCTGCCCTCCGGGTCCTTTGAACTTATAAGGGCTGACATCAATTAATGCCGAGGTGTGGCCGTGATAGGCATGGTCAATGACAAACATATCGCGTTGTTGGGTAGCGTTTTGTGCTAGCCTCAAAGCCAGGTCGTTCGCCTCGCTGCCCGAGTTAACAAAAAAGCAAACGGATAACGGATCGGGCAAAGTGTTTGCCAGTTGCTCTGCATAGCAGACAATGTTGGGATGCAGGTAACGGGTATTGGTGTTGAGAACCTTGATCTGTTCGCTGGCCGCCGCGACGACCGTTGGATGACAGTGTCCAACGTGGCAAACATTATTGACACAATCCAGGTAGGTCATGTCAGAATCATCATACAGGTATTGGCCTTGGCCTTTGACGATTTTGAGAGGTTTGTCATAAGACAGGCTGAGTGAGCTCGAGACGAATTGTTTTCGTAACGTTTCGATTTCAATGGCGTTCAATGCGTCCTTGGTGACGGCCCGGGCGGCCTGGTGATGACAAGTGTCCCAGAGTTTTTCACAAACTTTGTTCGGCTGGATCTGGCTTAGTCGTTTCAAGGCCTCCCAGGCAGGTTGTTCCGAAATGCGAAGATAATCGTTGTCGGGATCCCTCCGTTGTTGCTCGATGGAAATACTCACACTCTGGGCCAGTCTCAAGCAGGCCAGGGGAAACAGACAAGATATCTCGGCGTCGCTCAAAGGATAACTCTGATGGTAGCCGGTCGTCACTGCCTCCATCGCCTGGATCGGGTTTGATTTTCCGAGCATGGCATAGGCACAGCATATTGCCAGGTCATTGATGGTTGTGGAATAGACTATGTCGCCAAAGTCAATCAGACCGATAGACGCGGTTTCATCCACGGGGTCCATCGCGATCATGACATTGTAATCGTTGGCGTCATTGTGAATCACGCTTTGGCCCAGCTGCTTCACGCGCGAGGCAACGCCTTTGTAAAGTGAAAGAAAATAAAGCAGTAAATCCAGGCGGTCGGTACGTTCGGTCAATTGAAGCGCGGTCTGAATGGACTCGGGTGCCCGCGCCAAATCCCAGCTAAGTTCGCGGCGCGATACACTGATTTGATCGAGGGTCTTCAGTTGAACATCGAGCAAGCCGAGACAGCGGCCCAATTCGCAAAGAAGTTCCGGTGTGTGGCTTGGAAACGATGCCAGAGGTTGACCCGGTACGTAGGTCAGGCATCGCACATGCCAGGATTGCCCCGATTGTGTGAGAGGAATAATGGCGTGGTTGTCGACGGACTTAATGATTTGAGGACTGTCAAAATCACTGATGGCATGGGCAATCCTGATCGCCTGGTTTTCCAACTCCAGGACTTCCAACCGCGTCTCCGGATTGGCGATCTTGAGAACATAGTTGCCGCCGGCAGTTTCTATCTTGAAATTCTGGTCTCGCTCACCGGCCAGTGGAGATGCGGTGCCGAATAAGCCAAATGTCTGGGCAGCCGCATTCTCAGCCTGTTCGGCTGTCAATCTCGGTTTTTTTCTTACGTCTTCTGTCATCCTGGCTCACTTGGTCTAGAGGGTGGCAGGCCATCGGCATTGGACGATCAAACCAGTGGATTGGCAAGTAAGAAAAAGGTGGAACTTCTCGCAGCCAACCAAGTTCCCTGCCAGATCAATTGATCGCGCGGCCATTAATCGTTTGCTACAAACGATTATCACGTTGAATCCGCAATTCAGTCAGGCGGCCGACCGCCGGCAGCAGACCTGCTCGTAAACCGACTCAATATCCGAAACCAGCGACTCGGGAGAAAAACGGTCAAGCACATACTGTTTTCCTGCTTCGCCAAGTCGATTACGCAATTCCTCATCGTTGATGTATCTCATGATCGCCGTGGCGAGTGCATCGGAATCGCTGGGCGGGACCAACAACCCTGTTTTTTCATGCTGCACGATCTCCGGCAAACCGCCCGTGTTTGCCGCAACAACGGGTGTCCCGGCTGCCAGCGACTCAATTGCGACCAGGCCCAACGGCTCTTCGACCGAGGGAACAACGGTTATGTCGAAGATGGCCATGAAAGATTCCACGTTGTTATGGATTCCCAACCACTCAACTCGATCCTGAAGATTATGATCCAGCAACACCTTTCGCAGACCCAGAGTATACGGTTTGCGTCTTCCAAAATTGCCCAATATGGCCAGTTTCAATTCTGGCACCTGAGACATTAATTTTGGTAGGGCCTGAAACAGATATTCGTGTCCCTTTCTACTCGTGACGTCCCCAACAATCCCAATCACCAAATCGTTGTCTCGCATTCCTAATTCCCGGCGAGCCATGCGGATTTGTCGCAAGGGAACATCCCTGAATCGCTTCAAGTCGGAACAGCAATAGATGGTTTTCATTTTGGCTGATGGAACCCAGTTAACGCGACGCTGAAACGCCTCCGTCGCTGTTGAGTTGGCGATTACAAAATCGTTGAACCTCCAATGCAACTGGAAACTCGTGCAATGTGCTGTTGCGACAACCGGAATCCCGGTCAGCATTCGCAAAATAACGCCAAAGGAATGTCCCCGCGTCATATGCGTATGGATCAGGTCCACTTGATTGGATTTGGCCCAGCGGGCTGCCTGCCGCAAGTCAGTGGTGGGCAGTCGTTTCATTTCAGATTCAAAGATCTCGACACCTGGCGCGAACTCCTGAGTCAATATCCACGACCCCTTGCGACAAAGTAAAGAAACCCGGTGCCCCCGTTCTGCCAATGTGTTGGCCAATAACCTGCAATACACAAGTGCACCATTTAAATCGCGTCCAGAAATAATTTGAAGGATATGCAACGAGCTCCCTCTCCCAGTTGACATTGATGATCCATTGACTGCTTGCCAACGGATTTTACACGACGATTAAGCGACTTTCGCTAGCTTGGGGTTGCTGGGAGGCCAATTATCCCGAGGAATCGTATTTGGATCAATATCAACCATTGACGATAACTTGTCAGCACCTGCAAACGTCGTCGAGCCGTCTTCAGGCAGAGGGATTAACCCGCAAATCGATCCGGGTTTTGGGGGTGAACGGCAAGATTGGATTGGGCGTTGCGTGGACCAAAACGGTTTCCATCGGTTGCAATAAGCAAGGGCCTGGAGCTCAGCTTACAAACGCAGCTGGAAACTGTGCTGGATTTGAACAAGCCGGGATTACCGCTGTTTGGGAAGTAATCGAATGAAAAGGTTTTTGATGCCAATCCTGCTGTTTCGTTGTGCCAGCATTCCCAAGTCAACGAGTCAATTCCAAGAAGTGACGTATAAGTAATAGCGGTAATCTGCTATCAAGCCAATCCGAAGAAGGTAAAAAAACAGTCGGAGTTCATGGATGAAATATGTAGCCTGCCTGGCATGGTTGCTTGTGGTTGCAAATGGTTGTGCACCTGAATCCCAGGTATCCAAAGAGCATTCCGATCCGGATTCTCCAATTAAACAAAACGTTCGAGAATCCCGATCAGTTGACTTGACGGAAAATCGCAATTTGACGACGCCTGACCATCAGTTGGCTGCCACACTCAAAGAGTTCAGTCAGCAAGCCAGAGAGCTTGAAGCTGAATTGAGATTTGAAGAAGCTTTGGCCTCCAGGGAAAAAATTGTCGAGTTGACGGAACTCCGTTTTGGTCGGGATTCCTGGCAGGTGAAAAATGCCCAGATCGGCATGGAGTTTGCCCGCCAGGCAGTTGGTTTTGGCGATCAGAAAAAACAGCAATTTCTGACTGCCCGAAAGTTCAACCAGACGGCTGCTGAACTCTTGGCAGAGCAGGACTATGAGCCGGCATTACAGAATGCATTGGATTCCCTCAACCTTCTTTATGGGCTAACGGGACCAGAGTCGGTTGGGGTCGGCAGACAGGTGCTGCAAATTGCAGAAATCCGGGAAAAACTTGGGCTGCACGAAGAAGCGGCTAGTGATATTCACCGAGGTATCAGGATTCTTCGTGGCCGGGGATACGACTGTCACCCGCTGCTCGAAATGGCCCATTCAACTTTGGCTGCGATTTACGCTCGAGCCGACCAGTTTCCTCCGTCGATCGCGAATCAAAAGGTGGCGACCCGAATGGCGAGTCAGTTATGGGGTGAACAGTCGGTCCAATATGCCATGCAGGCTAATCAATTGGGAACGATCTACCATCAGTCCGGAGAAAATGAAACTGCGCTTAAAGTGTTGCGAGGATCGGAGGCAATTTATCGGCTTAACCTGGGCCCCGATGCGTTGGACGTTGGCAGCGTTCGGATGAACATCGGACGGACCCTGATGAATATAAGAAATTTCTCGGAAGCACTCGATAATTTTCAAATGGCGGAGCAGGTGTTCATAAAACTGATTCCACGACCCCATTCGTTCATTGTGGAATGCAAAACCAAGATGGCGACGATACACCTGATGGAGCATCGGTATGTCTTGGCAGAGGATCTGCTGCATTCTGCGGTCGAGGAACAGCAACAGGTTACTGGTGTGACACCTGCCCAGTTGGCAGCGACTGAATACCAGCTTTCAATTGCCTTGGGACAACAGGGCAAATACGACCGAACACAACCTCTACTGGAAAAAATAATCGAAATCCAGCAACGTGACCTGGGGGTGGCAAACCCGTTTACCGTTCGTAGTCTTCAGGCTTATGCCATCGTGTTAAAAGAGACACAACAGGTGGAAGCGGCGCAACGCGTCTATCATCAAATTGAACAAGTGACTGCCCTGAACGCAGACGGCAACCGCCTCCGTCGTTAATGCCACAAGTTGATCGGCAGGCCGAGGTTACTGGCTGCCTCTCAACAGCCAACTCAGACCTCAAACACGCCGAGGCGATCGGATGCGTTACCTGTCAAACCGGTGGCAACTGCTTTGTCAGATAATGTGTGGAGTGCCTTTCGCCCGGCATCACCAAGTTCCACCGTCCATTGGTTAACATACAGGTCCACATGCTGCAGAAGAACTTTGTCATCCAGTTCCTGGGCATAACGCTTCATGGTCGGAATGGTTTCTTGCCGGTGGCTCAATCCATATTGGATTGAGTCCTGGATAATATTTTGAATCTGTCGAATTCGCTCTTGCTCAACAGAATTTCGGATGACGATGCCTCCCAATGGCAGGGGTGATTGGGTTTCGGTTTCCCAGCGCGTGCCAAGGTCTTCTACCAGGTACAACCCTTGACTTTCCCAGGTAAACCGACCTTCATGGATGCACACACCAAAGCCGGCCCGCTGATTTTTCAACGCTGGCATGATGTCCGAAAAAACAATATGTTCAACCGGCGGATCCATTCCGTAAAATAACCGGAACAACATGTATGCCGTTGTGTGGCTGCCGGGGCACAGTGTCAGTGACTGTTGTCCGCTGTCGATCGATGTGCCGGGAGACGTTGCTGGTTGTGCTGCCAACAGTAACGGCCCCACGCCGAATCCCAAAGCTGATCCGGATGGTAATACAGAAATTTCGTCGGCTACCTGGAGTGCTGCGTGAAAGCTGACTTTGGCGACTTCAAATTGACCCGCTAATAACCCGTCATTCAGTTCTTGGATATCGAGTAATTCGATTTCGAATTTCATGCCCTGCAAATCAATCTTGTTGTTCAGGATGGCATGAAATGCAAACGTGTCGTTCGGGCACGTTGAAATGGCCAGTTTAACAGGGGTGGAGTTATTCACGACTTGATCCCGCATGCTTGACGGCCAGTTCCCATGCGGCCCGCATCGCACCGCCAATCACCCATCGAGCGTGATCTCGATCCCCCGCTCGGTTGGAAATGCCGCGAATAATGGTAAGCGGTACATTTGCCATTTGACATGCGATGGCCACCGCGAAACCTTCCATATCCTCAGCATGAAAATCGGGATTGTATTCTAGTCGATGGGCCACTTCCTGTTCGTTACCGGCTGCGCTGCAAGTGGTCAATAGGCCGAAGGGTGATTGAGAATCGAGATCAATGATGCCGGTTGGATTGCAGTTTTCTGGATGAGTAGACCCAACCATTTGATCAGCCGGGATGTGATCGTCTCCCTGCCCCGCACCGATTCCAAAACAGGCAACCCGATCAAAAATATAGGCGGAACCAATCGCTAATTCTGATGAATAGGATCCTGCGATACCTATCAAGACAACTCGGTCCGGCCGGCGTTTCAGTAGTAACTCGGATGTCTTAGCCGCTGCCACGATGGGGCCAAACCCACACAGTGCCAGCTCGCTGCCATCGGGTAGATCAGGGTCAGCCAATTGGCCCATTTCCAATTCGGTTGGAATCATAAACAGGGTTCGTGGCAGTCTTGCACCCTGGTTGCCAGGATCGTTCAAAACACTCAATTCAGTTTTGCCCCGTCAATATCTGGTGAAGCAGTTTTTCCGTTCGGCACCATAATGCAGATTCCTTGCCCGTCAAGTAGCTGATTAATGTCGACAGACAAAGCATGGCAACACACCATATCGCAGCTTGGTTCAATAGGGCACTGGGCAGTCTCAAGAAATTCGCAATCGTACCGTGTCCGCCACCGATCAACAGACCGCTTGAAACGAGACCGTACATCATGGCAAAAACCAACATGGCAATGGCGATCGTGCGAAGTGTCGACCAATCTGGGATTTGGTAAAGGAAGATGGCATAGATGAAATGCAGGCCAGCAACAAATATCTGCAGATACGCCCATCTCGGCCATGACGATCCAATTTCGATATCCCCCCAAAAATACCAGAAGTAGATTGCCGGGATCAGGTTGAAGATCCCCGTACAGAAGACACATATCGAATAAAAACGTGCAAGTACAATTCGGTCCGAGGTCGATGCATGGAATTGACGGAGCATTTGATCTCCATCTTCGGGTTTCTGCAGGAACGTCTTGGGACGATCGGTGTTGTCTGGCGGATGTGACATTGCATGAGCAAGTGGCTCTTGCTCCCGAACATCTGGCGACGAGAAATCGACCGGTTCGTCGGCGGACGGGATTTTCCTCCGTGAGGGGGCGGGTGTCTCCAGTCGTTTATTGAACCCGACGGGTGCGGGCTCTTCAAACGGTCCAGGTTCATTAACCGCGCGACCTGTTTGACCCGTGGTCTCCCCGCTTGCCTGTTGGGTTGGGCTACCCGGTTTCTGTTTACCGTGGTCGGATTCTTGATTCAAATTTTCCGGTTGATCGTCGCGATAGGGGGCAAAATCACTTATCTGGGAATCGGCAGTATCAGTGGGCAAAGCATGGATCGGAATGGGTTTGCCACTGGCCAGTTCCGAGGCCGAAACGTCGGGCAGTCGAATGACAGATTTGCAGCCGGGACAACGGACGACTTTACCCGCGCGACTATTGGGGACACGAATCAAGCAGCCTTGGGGACAGTGGACGCGCAATGGCATGGTTCAGGACAGTCTCTCAGGTTTTAGAAATCCAATTCAATGTTCATTGGGACCCAATCAAATGAACCGCAGGGAGCAACTCAAGGATTAACGTACCACGATACTCACGTTTCTTTACGGACGAAGGCGTGAATATGATCGACTTAACCGGCCATTGCGAGATTTGATAGCTGATCCATTCTAGACTTGGTTCCCCGCTCAATCAAAAATCCAGAAACAGCATGAAAAATCCTTACCTGCGATGGTTGTTTCTCAAGTCTCAGGCACGGTTTATGTACCTTTTGTCGGTCAATCGGCGTGAAACGTCGGTTGACGCTACAGCAAGAAAGTTTGCAGCAACCACAGGGTGACTGCTGCCAAGAGCATGATGGCAGCAATGCCAATCGTCAGCAAACGATTCGAATAGAAACCCCGGGTGGCTTGATTCAATCGTAAGTATCCGTAAGTGGTGGTCAGCAATGCCAATACGGTCAAGCTGACCAAGGCAACGGTGATCAGGCGGAGACGAGTTTGTTCCTGCCGCCAACGTATCTGGGCATCGTGGTAGAATGCGGTATCCAGT
This sequence comes from Mariniblastus sp., assembly GCA_014237975.1. GTDB lineage: Bacteria > Planctomycetota > Planctomycetia > Pirellulales > Pirellulaceae > Mariniblastus. The sequence goes on from JABACA010000050.1 coordinate 12,136, forward strand.
TTTAGTTGTGCATAACCACGATAGAATTCCCCGTACTTTTTGCCCAAACGATCAGCAAATTCTTTTGTGAATTCATCCTGGTAAGGTCGGACGATTGACCGATCTTCCATCAGGAGGTTGGTCTTGATGTATTCGGAACTAAACGTGATTTGCTGACCCACTCGATCGCCAAATCTTCGATCCAACGCGTTTGAAATGGCAGTTGTAATTTCTTCGTTTAACTCACTGTTTGCGTCTAACGGCGTATGGCAGCCCTCGGTTTCTATCAGGATGTAATCACAGTCGTCCTCGTGAAAACTGCCTTGCTGAACCCAGGCCGGCAAATTCGCTTCCTCCTTGCTTGGACTGTCGGATTGCCATCCGGAAACGGTCGTCGACATGAATAACAGCCAGGTCATGATGACTAACAACGTCATCCGGCCGACAGGAAACCACTTAATGCTGATGGTTTGCATCTCACACTGCCCGGGTTTCATTCAGGGATGACAAGGCAATCTTGTGTCGCAGCGTCGGATGTAACCAGGGCGCGGCCAATTGTGTCGAAGCCGAGATGACCATTGCCATGATGCAAAACCAGAAGGGATCCAATCCCAGTAAGTAGCTCAAAGCCACAGCCCAGATCAGACAGGTGCCGACGCTCCAGACACTCAGCCTTGTTTTGCGCACCGGATCCGCCTGTTTCCACCAGCGGACAATTCCAAACAGCAGAGTAAAAATCAACAGGTGATTAAGCAAGGCAGGGACATTGCCCATTGCCAGTTGCGTTCCAGGCGATGTCTCGCCGATGGCAACCATTGGATTGGTGGAATTGACATTCAGCAGCATTGCGATGAAAAAAGAAACCAGGCCGGTCAATAGACCGATGCCGCACATCGTCAATCGTCGCAGCCAGGGATCTCCCTCGCGGTGTTCCCAACACTTGCTGGCGATCAGCAGTCCCCAACAGCCGGCAATCGTGGTTACTGACAACCAGGCATAAACAGCAAAAATCTCTAAATCAACGGATATGCCAGACAGCGATCCGTCCAGGTTGGCTCCCAGCAGGGTGAATATGACGCAGGCGATGGCCGCGACCAGCATCGCTCCGATCAGTTCGGTCAATCGTTCGCCGATTGATTGCTTGGCCAGATGCCGTCGTAAGTAAAATCGTCCGTTTTTTTCGGCTTCACGTTTGGTCGTAATCCGGCCGGACGTCATTGTCTGTTGGGTTGGATGGGACGGGGTATCGAAAGTAAAAGAGCGGATTCCGTAATAGGCCAGGTAGACAAGTCCCAGTGTCAGTGCCATCGGCAGCAGCCAACTTGAGTTGGCAATGATGACCACCCCCACCAATAACAGAATGAACACTTTTAGTGGTGTCGAAAGTGGGGCGGTGTACCACCAGTTGGATATCGTCGAAAATCCACCCTTGACGGCTTGGGCAATCGGCTCCGGTTTCCCGGCGACGGTGACGGAGTCATGATTGGCCACTTGGCGGGTCTCGATGAATTCAATCATCTCCTTTTTTGGTTCTGGCGTCGTATCATGAAGCGGCCCGAATGCAATTCCTTCTTGAACCAAAGCAATATCGACCTCGTCGATCAGCATGCCCGATAGGTTCATTTTTGGTTTACCATCTGGATTGGCGTTGGTCAAAAATGGTTGGTCGGTTGTGGCAGACCAGGGAAGCGCTGCCAACAATTCCGCAACATTCGAAAATCGATGTTGCGGGTCCTTCTTCATCGATCGCCCCAATGCGTGCCGGAATTCGCTAGGCAACAGATCCAGATTTGGATCTGCCGTCAGGTGTTTCATGATGATTTCCTGTGTGCTCTCGCCATTGAACGGAACATCACCCGTCAACATTTCAAACAGCAATATTCCAAGGGCATAGATGTCAATCTCTTTACCGTAAATCCCTTTGCCAATTTCCGGTGCCATATAATGAAATGTTCCAACCGCTTCTGTTTGACCACTGCGGCGGCTGCAAGAAATGAACTTGGACAGGCCATAATCTCCAATCTTGATAACCTGTTGGTCCTCATCAAAAAATATATTGGCTGGCTTCAGATCTCGGTGGACGATACCCTGGTCGTGTAGGTAAGACACGCCGGCTGCCGTAGAACTGAACCAGACCTGGACCTGTTGGTGGGGGATTCCCCCAGGATGGGCTTCAATCAGGTCCCGCAAGCTTGGTCCGGGAACATATTCCATCACGACCCAGCTTTCCCCTGCCTCGTTGGTGCGAATATCCCATAACGATATTAGATTGAGATGCTTGAGGTTGAGGCACTGTCTCACGCCACGTAACTCGACGTCCAAGTTGCGTTGAATTCTTTTCAAGGCGACTTCTTTACCCGCATCACTCAGGGCAAAGTAAACTTCACCAAATCCGCCCGCACCGATTCCGCGTTTGATCGTGTATCCTGGCAGAGGAATGGAACCGCTGCGATAAGTAAATTTACCCTGATTGGTAAAGTTCATAGACCGATTTCGAGAGACCGTTTCCGGACGCACCAAATGAGGAGATTCATCAGCCGATTCGAACGCCGAATCGACGTTGGATTCTTTTGATTCTAGCTTAGCTGCGGGTTCCTGCATCTGTCTAGATTTCCCTATCGTGGTCTTTGTGGTGATTTTTGCCGGTTTCGCGGCGCGAATTCAATATATTTGTTTACCGACTTGGTTTTGGGTGTGGTTGTTAGATACGGACATGCGCACTGCACTTTTGTTTGAGAATCCAATATCAAGGGTTGGGTTGGCTTGCCTGCGTATCATGGAACGGGCTCCAGTCCGATTGAAAAATCAGACCCGGCTATTTTGGAATGGTCACTTAATATGGCCATGCCCTGGACTGATTTCGAATCAACCTGATAGCGTTGATTGCATCGACAGTACCATGCTCCACGATGGTAAAAGAGAACGATATTCTGAGACCAATGGGGGCAATGCACATGGTTTCGGGAGTCGGGCCCCAAAAGTATGGTGTCGTTAACCAGCAACACGGCATCTGACCACGGCTGAGTCCGGTGCCGACTGATCAGGTTCAGCCGCGCTGAACTGGACAAGGGATGTGGTTTGACGTATTCGATTTTTACACCGCCATCAAGTTCCATGATTTGACCTGAAGTCCAGGGAGTTGAAGATGCGATGGTTTGCCCGTCGAGTATGACAGTGGCCGTGTTGGCCAGAGGGTGAATCAGGTGCCCGTCGGTGGTGCTTTGGATTTTGACATGTCGACGACTCAGATCTGCCATGATGGGGATTTCAATATTGGCCTGGGGAATGGCGCAGCCAATGATATTCATCGAATTGGGGCAAACCAGGAATCCTCCTACCGCATCGACCCAGATAAGAAATTGCTGGTGCCCGGCCGGGATCGTTGTTGAGTTTTCCACCGCTTTCCATTCACGGATGGAATCACATGGCAGTAAACTGTCTGCTTCACAAGCCGAGGATTTTCGATCGATCAACTTGCGCTGTGCGTCCAGTGCAACCTGGTAGTTGGGTGCAATGGTGAGGATCTCACCACATAACTGGCTGACATGATCCCATTGGTTATCCAGCAATGCTTTTTCCAATTTACGGGAAAGGGTATCGATTTGGAGCTTTCGGTGGTCGTTGGCTTTTTGACGAGCTTCCAACAATGACAGGTCGGGACGCAGATTGATTGCCAATTTCAGGTTTTCATTTGAGTCCTTGACGTGTCCTCGCGCGGCCGCGTCATCGGCGCGTTGAATCAGGCGAGCCGTTCTCGCGATCCGGTCACTTCGCCAATCCAGAATATGCCGGGACTCCAGCTCAAAAACCAGAGCCAGCGCCTGGGTGATTTTCCCGGCAGTTAGTAACGAATCGGCCGATTCGATGGTCAGTTCGACCAATGTCGATTTTCGCCGTGACAAACGATCCTGGTCACCTGGACTGGCGATCTCCGTGGCTGCAGTCAAATCCCGCCAAGCTGCCGGCAAATCATTACGGCGGACGTTTCTTTTTGCGCGGTCAATCAAGGTTTGAGTTAACCTGCGGGCCAGGTTTTGACCCGTGGGCTGGTGGCGAGTTCGACTGTTTTTCGATTGTTTCAGATGGCTAACGGCGCGATTGATATCGCCTTGCAGGTAGGCTCTGGTGGCTTTCCAATTATCCCATGCCATCAGCATTTTGAATCCCGCTAAACAGATTTAAAACGTCCGGTTTGAAGAAACGGGTTACGTGGAAAAAAGGTTTAGGCCCATGTTCGGGCCTAAACCACTCTTCAATTCAATAAAGGTGAAGATCGATACCTATTTGTTGACGACTTCGTTACTGTCGGATTTGTTGAAGTAGGCATCCATTTCTTTCAGGACATCCCGGTCCGAAATGATCTCATCCTGGCTGACTGGAATCTGGCCAAAGTACCTTGGAGCCAAGTTCAACATCTCTTCTTCCGTGTCAATCTTGGCACTGATTTCATCGATCATACTTTGGGTACGAGCCAGTTGGCTGTCATCAATATTGATATTGCTGGCTGTCTTGGCAACATCGACCATCCGTTGACGGGCGTTGAGATTTTCAATCTGAACTTGCAATTCACGCTGGATGGATTGAGCTTGTTCAAGTTTGACTAAAGCGGTTTCGAGGGCCTGCTCTCGTAGATCCTGAATCTGCTTGGATTTGTCAAATGTCTTCTCAGCCGTCTTGTAAACTGAAAATCGGTGTGCCAAATCTTCTTTGACACGGGAGTTGGTATATGATTTGCCATTGGTGGCAACATAATACTCACCACCCGTTTCGAGATGTTCTCGCAAGGTGATCATCTCGTCATAACGCTTGGACATGCTTTCTTCCTGAACGACCATTTCGCTGTTCAGTCGCTTGATTTGAGCTTTTTCCTTGGCGATTTGCCAAACCATGTCTTTGATTTCCGGATCGATTTTCTTCAGCTGCTCCTTGGCGGCATCGATCTGGAAGGAAATGGGCACAGTATCCTGGGCGGTCGTTCGAACTTTTTCATAAGCCGTTTTGGCATAGGGGACAATGCGGCTGCCGAATAACAGTCCACCTACTAATACGACACCCACAACTCCAAGGGCTAATTTTTTAAACATCTGGTCCTCCTGCTGAAAAACGCGATTGAATTGATTGCCATTGATTTATTTCATTGAGACTCACTCAATGAGTGGCCCAACGGTCGGACCATTGGAAGATTCTCAACTGAGGAATTTCAATCTTGTTGAAGTGTTGTTCGCCTGTTGAATCGGGTTATTAGGAAAATTCAAAAACTTTTTTAAGAAGTAAAATTTCCTGAACCTCTTGTTTTCTCTAGGAAAACCAGGGGTTTTGGCACCTGGGAGCGTTGATTTCGAATTGCTTTTAATTAAAAAAGCCAACCGGATGAGATGCTGAAACCGATTGGTTGCAGGATATTGAGAATGCGTGGTGGGGGATTCCCCAATCGTTCACCAGATTGCAGAACGATCAATTTAGGTAAGCCGTCATACTTTTCGCGATGGGTAGGACCAGGCGGTTATGCTCAGGGTCAGCCCTGAATCCAGTCCAATCCAATATCGAAGTTGCCGGCAGAATGAGTCAATCCACCCACGCTGATTCGTTCCACTCCTGTCTCGGCCATCGTCCTGGCCGTTTCCAGGTTGATCCCGCCGGATGCTTCGAGCAGGATGTGGGGATTTGTCCGGTTGCGGATTTCAACCGCTGTTGTCAATTGTTCCGGATTCATATTGTCGAGCAAAACGATATCAGGGCCGGCTGCCAACGCAACCTCGAGTTGTTCCAGGGTGTCGACTTCAATCTGCAAAATGGTCTGGTCGCCATCGGGCAGGGACGATGCGTTTTCCAGGATCCAATCACGAGCCAGTCGGATGGCTTCGGTAATCGACAGTTGATGATCTTGCACGACACTGGCATGCATGGCCAAGTGGTTGTCCTTGATCATGATTGCGTCATAGAGTCCCATCCGATGATTCATGCCTCCACCACACTGGACCGCGTACTTTTCCAGTCGTCTCCAGCCAGGAGTCGTTTTCCGTGTGTCCAGGATTTTCGCCTGGGTTCCAGCCACACGTTCCACAAAGGCGCGGGTCAATGTACTGATGGCCGACAAACGGCAAAGAAAATTAAGACACGTTCGTTCCATCACCAGGATGTCTCGCGGATCACCTGAAATCAGGGCCAACGCCTGCCCCGGGCTAACCGACTGTGAATCGACAACGTTTATTTCCAATTCGAGTTTGGGCGCGAAATGTTCGATTGCGAGTTGGCAAATTTGCAGCCCGCAAACGATGCCCGATTGCCTTGGAACAAAAGTCGCATGCACGGCGGCAGTGTCTGAAAAAAGGGCGCGGGTTGTTCCATCGATTGCGGTCGTCAGATCATAGCTGCCCACATCTTCGACAAGCGCCAATTCAATCAGATGCAGCGCGTCGGCCCGGGTTTGGGAATCGAAGGGAAATGGAAATTCGGCAGTCATGTTGCAACCTGACAGGCAATTGCCTTAAGGACTTAAGTGGGTGTTTCCATTTGGGATTCAATAAACCGGGTCACACGGAGTCTGATTTCATCGCGGACACGACGAAAGACGATCATCTTTTCTTCATCGGTTCCCTTGGCATCAGCCGGGTCGTCAAATGGCCAATGCTGAGTGTTCTCTACATTGGGTAATGTGGGGCACGATTGTTGGGCCTGGTCACAAACCGTCACGACCCAATCGAATCGCTGACCCAGGAATTGATTGATCGATTTGCTTTCCAGGCCCGTCGTTGGTAAATCCAGTTCCTGTAGAGCCCTGATTGCCAGCGGGTGAACATAGCCAGCGGGTTGGGAGCCAGCCGAGTCAACCGCCGCTTGATCACCTGCCAGATGCTGCCAGATGACTTGAGCCATCTGGGATCGGCAGGAATTTCCGGTACAGAGGATGATGATTTGTTGTGCCATAGTACGGCAATAGCAGTTCACTGGATGGGCCGGGGACCACGCCATCCTGCCATATCTCCACTCGGAATTGTAGGTGGCAACATCCGTTGGATGCCTGGTTAGCCAACAAATCAAAAAAAGGCAGTGACGGTAAAACCGCCCTGCCTTGATCGTTCGTCGTATTTGCTGATTATCATCGGACCGTGAACAGCCACCCGTCCAGCTCATTCGACCTTAGATGTCATAGTATAAACAGAATTCGTAAGGATGCGGTCTCAGCCGCATCGCATCGACTTCGTTTTCCCGTTTGTAACTGATCCAGGTGTTGATGACGTCCTGCGTAAACACATCACCACGCAACAAGAATCCGTGATCGGCTTCCAGCGCATCCAGAGCTTCGTCCAATGAACCGGGGGTTTTGGGAACGTTGGCAGCTTCTTCGGGTGGCAGGTCGTAAATGTCTTTATCCAGTGGTTCCCCCGGATCGATTTTGTTCTCGATCCCGTCCAGTGCCGCCATCATCAGCGCCGAAAACGCAAAATAGGGATTGCAACTCGGATCCGGACAGCGGAATTCAATCCGTTTTGCCTTGGGACTGTTGGAGTACATCGGGATACGACAACTGGCCGAACGGTTCCGCTGCGAATAAGCCAGGTTCACAGGCGCTTCGTACCCCGGAACCAGCCGCTTGTAACTATTGGTCGTTGGATTGGTGAATGCCAACAACGCGGGAGCATGCTTCAGAATGCCACCGATGGCATACAACGCCATTTGACTCAGACCGGCATAGCCGTCGCCGGCAAACAGGGGCTGACCCTCTTTCCAGAGTGAGAAGTGGACGTGCATGCCAGAGCCGTTGTCTGAGAAAACGGGCTTAGGCATAAAAGTCGCGGTCTTGTTATGTTTGTAAGCGACGTTCTTGATGATGTACTTGTACATCATCAATTGATCAGCCATTTTGACCATTTCATTGTATTTAAGATCAATTTCAGATTGTCCGGCAGTCCCCACTTCGTGGTGTTGGCATTCGACCTGCAAACCGCAATCGATCAGCGTCTGCATCATCTCATTGCGAATGTCCATCAACTGGTCCATTGGGGGACAGGGAAAGTAGCCTTCCTTGTGGCGGATCTTGTACCCCAGGTTGGGCCCCTCATCGCGTCCCCGGTTCCATTCGGCTTCGATACTGTCGACATAAAAGAAGCCGGCATCGGGTCGCTGGTCAAAACGGACATCGTCGAAAATGAAAAACTCGGCTTCGGGACCGAAGTAGGCCGTATCGGCCAACCCTGTACTTTGCAGGTAGGAAACCGCTTTGCGAGCCACATTACGCGGGTCGCGGCTGTAATCCTCATGGGTGATCGGGTCGACGATATTGCAGATGATGTTCAGGGTGGGCAGCTTGGTGAAGGGATCCATGAACGCCGTATCAGCCTGTGGCATCAGCAGCATGTCACTTTCGTTAATCGCTTGCCAGCCCCGAATACTGGAACCGTCAAATCCGAGGCCCTCTTCGAACGTGTCTTCCTCCAGGACACTGCAGGGAATGGTGGTATGTTGCCAAAGCCCTGGAAAATCCATGAAACGCAGGTCGACTGCTTTAACATCCTTTTCTTTACAAAGCGCGAGAATTTCTTTAGGAGTCAAGTAATTTATCCTTCATTCTAGGTGTTAATTAAGTCTCGAAATTGCATCCGGAATGCATTCCCGAGCAAGATTGAAGACGCCGACAAGAAGCAATTTGTGTGCCAGACGGTACCTCGACGATTGTCCATCGTTTAAACTTGTTTTTTGTGCCTCGACCCGGTTTGCCGGTCAAATTGAGGCCGACAACCAGCATGATCTTTGGGCAGTCATGACCCAAAAGCTAGCAGTTTGAATCGTAGTACATCTGACAATTTATTACAGGGGAGCGCATTTGGCCGACGTAACCACGCGCGACATCACCAACGACCAGCATTGGATGGATTTTTCCCGTGAATGGGCGATTCGTCCCGATACGCTATATTTGAACCACGGCTCATTTGGACCCCCTCCCCGGCAGGTAAGATATGCTCGCCGGACCTGGATTGATGCGTTGGATGAACAACCGATGGATTTTTATCTGCGGTGCATCGAGCCTGCCATGCATCGTGCCCGCGACGCCACTTCGTCTTTCGTGGGTACCGACACGGACAACTTGGTTTTTGTCGAAAACGCGACATTTGGAATGAACGTTGTTGCCGACCATTTTCCCTTGACGGCCGGTGATGAGGTGCTGCTGAATAACCACGAATATGGGGCCGTTCAACGGATTTGGCAGCGCGCCTGTCAACGAAAAGGGGCGACGATGCGGTTGGTCGATTTGCCCCACCGGATTGAATCGGCGGACCAGGTGGTTCAATCCATTATCTCCGGGGTTTGCGACAAGACGCGTCTTGTCGTTGTCAGTCACATTACATCGCCCACGGCATTGATCATGCCAGTTTCCAAGATTTGTGAGGAATTGCGGCAGCGGGGTGTTGCCGTCTGCGTGGACGGGCCGCATGCCCCGGCCCAAATTGACTTGAATATCGACCAGCTCGGGTGTGATTTTTATACGGCCAGCTGTCACAAGTGGCTTTGCGGCAATTTGGGAAGCGGTTTTTTGGTGGTTGCCCCCAAGTGGCACGAGACGGTCGAACCACAACTCAAGAGCTGGGGAAGGCTCTTACCCGCTATGCCAGAGCAGTGGTTCGAAGAGTTTACCTGGAGTGGAACGCGAGATCCGAGTGGCTATTTGACCGTACCGGATGCGATTGAATTTATGGAATCGGTGGGGTTACAACCGTTTCGTGACCGAACCTATTGGCTGGCTGACCAAGCCCGACAGCGCCTGATGGCAGAATTTGGCGGTACTCCGTTGGCAAACCCTGACGATGGGTGGTATGGATGTATGGCCCATGTCCCGCTACCTGCCGGTGATTGGACGGACTTACAGCATAGGTTGTGGCAGGTTCACGGCATCGAAGTCCCCATTATCCACTTTGAAAACGAGTGGTTTGTGCGGGTCTCTTGTCATCTCTATAACAACCAGCTTCATCTGGATACGCTTGTCAAAGCACTTTGGTGTGAAACTCGCTAAAGTCGACCTGACCGATTGTCCGTCTTCATCAACCGCCGAAGGGGCTTGATTGAGAGTGTGACAAAATGGCACATCGGCGTAGATTTTGAATCCAACGGTAGGCCTAACACGTATTAACGTTAGACGAACCGTAGTCTGTATGGAAAGCGTTATTATGTGGTCAGTTACACAGAAAACCGAAGAGTTGTTATTTCAAGCCGAAGCAGGTGATGAATCGGCTGTCAATCAGCTGATGGAGCGGTATCGGAACTCATTGCGTCAATTGGTCCGCATCCGTTTGGACAAGAAAATACAAAGACGCGTTGGTGTTAGTGATGTGGTCCAGGATGTCCTGGTTGAAGCTAATCGCCGTTTTCAGCGATATCTTGATAATCCCGTGATGCCGTTTCACCTTTGGCTCAGGCAGATTGCACGAGACAGAATTATCGATGCTCATCGCCGACATCGTTGTTCGGCTCGGCGTTCGGTAGACCGCGAGCAAGCGATGTTTTCGCCGCCCGGTCACGATCAATCCTCATTGCAATTGGCCTCGATCTTAAAGGATGCTCGCCTGACTCCCGCTGCGGTGGCGATCCAAAATGAGATGGCGCGACGGGTCGAGCAGTCATTAACCGAGCTCGAGGAAAAGGATTGCGAGATCATTGTAATGAGACATTATGAAATGTTGACCAACCAGGAAGTTGCCGCTGTGCTCGATTTAACCGAGCCGGCGGCCAGCATGCGTTACCTGCGAGCCATTCGTCGACTCAAGTCTGTTTTTGAGCAGGAAGAATCCAAACACCGATGGTGGAACCGAACAAGTGTATGACCATTCTCAAATGCTTGGCAACAAAGACGACCAGCAACTTGCTGACCTGATTTCAAAACTGGCGGATGGTTTTGGCCGGGGTGAAGAATACCTTCTGGATGACATTTGTGGGCAACACCCTGCGTTTGCCAATGATTTACGCTTGCTGTGGGGCACGATTGCCATTACCCGGTCGGCCGGCAAACAACAGCAAAACAAATCGACTCAATTGATGTCACGATTTGATGCGCCCGAGTCGGGGCTCCAGCTGCCGTTTGATTTGGGAAATTACCGGCTAGAACAGGAAATTGGCCGAGGCGGAATGGGGATTGTTTATCGAGCCATTCGAAAGAAAGATAACAGCCAGGTTGCCATCAAGATGATATTGAGTGGCGATTTTGCTACCACAAACGACAGGCAGCGGTTTGAGGCAGAGGCCGAAGCCGCGGCCGGATTGGACCATCCTCATATTGTTCCGATTTACGAAATTGGTGAGCATCAGGGTCGGGCTTTTTACTGTATGAAGCTAATCGAGGGCCAGACTCTATCACAACGCCTGGCAGCCGGTTCCATACCGACCCGGCAGACTGCCCAGATGCTGTTGGAGATCAGCCGCGCCATTGAACATGCCCACCAGCACGGCGTGCTGCATCGTGATTTAAAGCCGTCCAATATTTTGATTGATCAATCAGGCCATGCCTACATCGCCGATTTCGGGCTGGCTAAAAGGGATACTGCTGCCGAGAGTCTGACGAAAACAGGTGCCGTACTGGGAACACCTTCCTACATGGCCCCCGAACAGGCGGCCGGTGCCCGTGGGCAGGTTGGCGCAGTGAGTGACGTCTATAGTTTGGGAGCCGTCCTTTATCATGCGCTAACAGGACATCCTCCGTTTCTGGGGAATACTCCTGTCGATACCGTTTTGATGGTCCTGGAACAGGATCCCATTTTACCGCGGGAGCTAAATCGAAACGTCAACCGGGAGCTGGAAATGGTCGCCATGCGGTGTCTTCAAAAGCCCCAGGACTTGCGGTATGAATCGGCGGGTGGACTGGCAAATGACCTGGAAGCATTTCTCAACGACGAGTCGACGTCTGCCCGTGACGGCAGAGTAGGACAGGTGATTGCCAGCCTTTTTCGAGAAACCCATCACGCATCCATTCTGGAGAACTGGGGTTTGATTTGGATGTGGCACAGCCTGGCGTTACTGGTGACGTGTCTGGTGACCCAGGCCATGTTTGAATTTCATTTCCGGGTTTACCAATATGTCCTGGTTTGGACTCTCGGGTTCGGTGCCTGGGTGTCCGTTTTCTGGTGGCTGAGGCGGCGGATGGGGCCCGTTACTTTCGTCGAGCGTCAAATTGCCCATGTTTGGGCGGCCAGCCTATGCATGGTAGTTTTCATGTTTCCCTTGGAATATCACCTCGGCTTGGAACCACTCGAGCTGGCACCCTTGTTAGGTGTTGTTGCCGGGATGACATTTGTGATCAAGGCAGGCATCTTGTCCGGATGGTTCTATTGCCATGCGTTTGTCCTCTTTGTTACGGCCATCGTTATGGCTATCTTTCCCGCTTTCGCGATGGTGATTTTTGGATTCGTCTCAGCTGCCTGTTTCTACGTTTCAGGCCTCAAATACTATCGCCGCCGTCTTTCAACTCTGGATTCGTTTCAAACGGAAGTAAGCGGTTGATTCCCCTTGTTGCAGGTTGGCAACCGACCCGTTGGTAATGAACAGAAAAATAATTGCCAAAAAAACGACCAGGCTTGGGCCAAGCCAATCGCAACGATTGGCAGCCGTGACGGTGAAATCCCTCGCAATATGAGGGTTTCCCGAGCTTGTTGTACCGGTTGTAGCGATTTATTGGCGGCCGCGGCTGCACTCCCCGCCAAAAATAAAGGGGTAATTTATTTGGAAAACTTTGACTGGCCGGATTTGTGACATAGGTTTTGATTGCATGAGTAATCAGCGTGCTGGTATCAAACTGACACGCCAACTTTTAAGTTTTTTTGATCATGCGGCGCCGCAACGTCTTGGCGCCCAATGATCCTTTTTTGTCATGAGAGAGTCTGAATGATCTACGGTGATTTCGGGCTTGATCCCGCTCCTCGGAGGAAGAAATGAAATCTATTGCTACTAAGGTTCAACGCTTTTTAAAGTCAGAAGACGGCCCGACTGCTGTTGAATACGCCATCATGTTGGCATTGATCGTAATTGTTTGCTTGACAGCCATTCAAGCTATTGGAACCAATGCTTCGTCAGCGTTCCAGAACATTGCGGATGAACTAGACACAGCTACTCCTTAGTTCTGTTGTTGTGCGTTCAGTTTTGCCTGCAGTTCACGATACAAACGACCCTCCCAGACCTCAAAACGGCTGGGCGGGTTTTTTGCACCTCTGCCAGGCGAGTCGAACGGGGCGGTTGGCTGTGTTGCAATACCAAGCCATCGCAAGTCCATTTGTCAGGGGAGGTAAGAAATGAACTGGTTTTGCTCAGCTGATTGTTATGGCCAGGCATTTGAACTGGTTTGTTATTTTTCAACCATCATGGCCGCATTTGCGAGTTTTCTTTTCGCGGCTCGAATCTGACTAACCAATCGTTGGATGTTTGGTTAAGACTCGAGACTCGAAAAATAAACGGGGAGAATTGGAGAGAGAAATGAGTATCCTACAGTCCATAATTGAGAATTGGCCTTACTGGGCCGTTTCCGTTTTTGTCATCGTGGCGGCCTATATTGACGGCAAGCAGCTGCGTGTACCCAACAAGATAACTTATCCTATGATTTTTGCCGGCTGGATCTACAGCATGATCAGCTATGGCGTGGCCGGCGACGGCTGGTACATGGGACTCCTTTGGAGTTTGGCCGGAACGGCCGTTGGCCTCGCGACACTATTGCCAGCCTACTCGATTGGCGGCATGGGAGCCGGGGACGTCAAGATGATGGCTGCCGTGGGGGCTTGGGTCTATTGCTTGACCACCTTTTATGCATTTTGCATTTCGGCCATTGTGGGAGCCATTTTAGCTGTTTTCATGATCATCTTTTCAGGTGAAGCCAAGAAACACTGGAATCAGATGTTCTACATCCTTAATGAAATAATGACCGTTCGTAATCCTGAAACACTTTCCTCGATCGCCGCCGAGCGGAAGAGTTCCATGCGGCTGTTGCCTTATGGAATTCCTCTCGCCATTGGCACGGTCACGTACTTTGCCTGGATGGGTTTGTTGGTCTGATGACAATCAGACCTCCCCGTCGGGCAGCGAGAAACAAATGGGAGACCCACTTCCGGTTTTTCGGGTTTTGACTGTCATCACCCGATAACTTGCATTATTGGCCCAGTAGTTACTGGTAGTCGAAAATTACTAGAGGATAGAAAGAACGCGCACGTTTGCCGCACGAAAAAGAACTGTGTGTGTGAAGTAAACCTTGAGGGTTACACGGATCGTAACTTCTCGATTGCTTCGATAGATCTGAGGATCGGGCTACGAGTACCCACAGCCGGTCATTCAGATTCCATTTGGAAACTCTGATCCGAGGTAGATATATGAAATCGAAATCCATGATTCTGATGGTAGTCTCACTCGGTTTTGGCCTGGTTGCGGCGATTGGTATGAGCAAGGTGATGGGAGGCTCCAGTGGAAACGGGGCACCCGCAGTACCCAAAGGCCCTGTCCTGGTAGCTGTCGAACAGTTCGATCATGGCACCCTGCTGACCGAGGAGAACGTCAAGGTGGAGGAGCGTACGCTTGCGATCATCCCGCCGGAAGCGGTAACCAGCCTTGAGGAAATCAAGGACATGGCCATCATGACTCGCCTCAGCAAAGGGCAAACCCTGTTCAAGACGGACATCGTCCATAAGGATGAGATCCAAAAACTGGCGATCCCCCCCGGTCAAAAGGTCGCGGGGCTGCCCGTCCCGGCGGAAGATACGCTGAACGGTTTGCTAGCACCGGGTGACAAGGTCGACGTGATTGGTGTCATCCGCATTACGGACCCACAGAATCGGCAAAAAAAACATACCGTATCCGAGACTTTCTTGAAAAACCTGACCGTGTTTTCTGTCGGCAAAAACATGAAATCTGGCGGCCCCAGAGAATTGAACGGTGGGAAGAAAGATTACGTCAATCTTATTGTCAGTGAACGGCAGGCGGAACAGCTGGTTTTCCTTAAGGCGGTTGCCACCGTCCGACTCATACTGACCAATGAAGATACTTCAGCCGTTTCAGTAGACGAAGCGGTCGCAGAGACAGACGGTTTATTTGAAAAACTGCTGGGTGGAGTGGTTCCCGAGAGTGATCAACTGCCGCTGATCGTCAACGCCAAGGACGAGCACACCATGCGGATCTACCACGGTGGCGAAGGCAAAAACCACAAATTCGAGGACGATCGTCCCGTTGATGGCAATCGTGAAAGCACGGGTGAAGTCACGGCCGGCGCGTTAAACAGTGACGATTCCGGTGAGTTTGACCATTCTAACGAAAATGAAAGTGGTTTCGAATAAAGTCAATATTCGGAAGATTCGGTTCGAAACAGTTATACGTAACACAGGCTTTTCAACGTTTGTGTCTAAAACAACGGGTGTAAGGAAAATAGCGATTTCGGTTTCCTGCCCGTCGTTTGATGTTTCAACTGTTTTTGGCGTCCAAGTCTGAGATTCGCTTGTTGGACTGCCAGTCACGAAGGAACCACGAATGTCCATTTTCAGAACATCAGGCCTTTCGGCCTGGCTATTCGCCATTGGCTTCGCCCTGCTTATCGGTCCCGTCGCGATTGCCCAGCAGGTGGTTCAGGCTGGCTACCAAGTTGACGAGGCCACCATTAACCAGGTCGACTTGATCGTCGGTACCAGCCGAAACATCCGTTTTGATTACAAAATCTCCGAAGTGCTGGTTGAGAATCCTGACGTGGTCACGGCGGCTGCCCCTTCGCCCAATGAAATTCGTCTGACTGGTGTGAAACCGGGTGTTTCATCTTTGAC
>JABACA010000051.1 GCA_014237975.1 Mariniblastus sp.
CAATTCGCTGAAAGATTTCCAACGGCTAAGTTTTAGAGAACTGAAATTTTTTTTCAATATTGTTTTGCGCTTTTTTAAGCCATCTCAACATTTTGAATTCCACCAAACAGCCTTTGAAATTAAAAAACTGAGAAAATTCCCCACCATTCCATCCGAATCTCATCAAAATATCAGAATTTTCTAAATGCAACGTGTTGTTAGAAACATAGTCCCTTTGAAGACCAGGTAAATACTGTGTTGAGTTTATAGAATCTCAAAACCCAAAGCTGAAAGTGACGTTTTGCAGCGCGACGCTGAAGATATCAATCAACTTGTTGCAACGGATCGGAAGGCATTGATTAGCGAGAAAACAATACAATTACCGTAGTTTTCGGCCGAACTGGTTTTTTGGTTGGTTAGTAACGAGCGCCTTGGCACAGACGGCCGAGTTAAAATCCAACTTAGACCGGTTATTTCCTTTGATCAGCCCATTATGGATTCATAAAAGACAATCAAAACAAAAAAGGTACCTTTGAAAATAGCGACAAACGTGTTTTGGCTCCGTAATCGTTCCGGAAAACAGTTTGAATTCAGCGATTCGAGCTCGCTTCTTTTTGGTTGCAATATGCACTAAAAAAAAAACGTTTTTTTTGTTTTTTTTGTCCTGAAAAGTGTTGTCTGGCTTTTGAAACATAGATTTGAAATGAAAAACGAGTTCATTTCTTCTTTTTCAAACTCGTTTACCAGCTCCGACCGCCACCCATGCCGCCACTCATTTGTTGCAATGTCGTGTAATTGGACCAGGCCATGAACCCAAAAAACAGCGCGATGAACCGGTCGTGTTGGAAATTGAACAAGGCAATCACGATCGCAAACACGATCGAAAACATCATGCTATAGCGAATCCCGTTGTAGGAATCGAATTTCAAAAAAATCTGCCGCGCCACCTGGCCTCCGTCCAATGGGTAAACCGGGGCCAAGTTAAGCACGTTGATAAAAACATTAGCGAACAGACTTACAAACAAGACAGTGTCTATCGTCCTCACCTGCGCTGATTCCGCAAAAATTGAATTCCTTAAATCAACACCCAGTGACGGTAACAAACCATTTTGTCTGTAGTTGATTTCCCCTCCGATCAGGTAGATCAACCCAATGATCAACCCTGCCAGAATGAACCCAAATACGGGCCCGGCTAATGAAATAATGATCTGTTGATTCGAGCCAATCGACGGTCTCCTGGGACTGCCCCAGACGTTGCCTGCCTGATCCGGTATTGCCAGCCCACCCATCCAGTAGATCACGATACGAGAACCTTGTCCGTAATACTTGAAGGCGACCGCGTGGCCCAACTCGTGAACCAGAATCGACACAAAAAAGATGATGATCAGCAACACCAGCATCACACCGGCATTGGTATTCTCATCCTGCAGCAAACCAGCCCCCAACAACAACGGCAAAATCAGGAAGGCAGGATGCACTCGGACGGGGAAGCCGAACAATGAAAAATTCAGGTCGTAGGCAGTACGACCCGGTTCCGCGAGAAACAATGGACTACCTCAATGGCTGTTCGGGTGACACGGGACAAACTTCAGCGGGACCATTGGGCGGACCCGCGATCGAAGGCGTTCAAGTTTAACATAAACCTTAATCGAACTTGCTCAAGAAATCCCGCTCACGCGATTTTCAGGCCGCCCACTTTCGCTCCGGTAACAGGCGTCATGGAGATTTTCTCAGGCAGCCACATTCGGCCGCGAACCCGTTTGGCGGCACTCGATGTTGGCTAACAGATATTCGGCCGCTCGGCCCGTGGCTCCTGCAGCAACATACCGTTCGGCAATCGCATTGAGCTCCTGCGTTTTTTGCTGCAACCGTTGGGGATCCTGCAACCAATCATCCAACGCGCGGGCCAGCCGCTCGGGACAGTCGACTCGCGTCAAAAACTCTGGCATGGGTGCGGGTTCAGGTCCGGGATTCTCTGGTTGGTAAACCCGGATGGATCTCCGTCGGATATCACGACAGGCAATCAGGTTCACCAGGGTGATGTATTTACAGCGGAGAAAAATCGACTGTAAAAACATAACCACCCATTTGGCCTTATAAACGATGACGGTGGGCTTGCGATGGAATAGCAATTCCAGTGAAACCGATCCACTACAGGCAAGGCAAACATCGGCCACCCGCATCAATTCCGGCGTCCGGCTGACAAAACAACTCACGTCGCACTGCTTTTGATCGGCCAGACATTCAGCCTGCTCAAGGTGCTTCTGGTTGTAACAGGCCACCATGACGCTCAGATCGGAATGTCGTTGCTGCAGCAGTGTACTGGCATCCAGCATCATCTCCAGATGCCTTTCAACTTCCAGATCCCGGGAACCCGGCAATAAAACCAGTGATCGGCCAGACGTTTGCTGGTGTTGCTTAATAAACTCTTCGTCATACTCCTGGCTGAATAACTGGTCAAAATAGGGATGCCCGATATAGGTTGCCTGGCACCCGCGCCTGGAAAACCACTCAACCTCAAAAGGAAGTTTGCACAGGATATGATCGACGAATCGACGAAGTTTCTTAATACGCCATGGACCCCAAGCCCACACTTGCGGAACACCGTAATAGAAAACGGGTATTCCGTGCTTCTTTGCCTTGCGTGCCATCCACCAGTTAAACCCCGAAAAATCGATCAACACGACGGCGTCCACCGAGTGAGCGGCAAAATAGCGGTCGGCATCCCCAATTAAGCTAATGAATTTCTTTAGATTCTTAAGCGCACCGGCCAGGAACATCACGGCTAATTGCGTCAGGTCATACAGCAAACAGCAACCGGCAGCAGCCATCTTGGGCCCGCCAAAACCAACACATTCAATGTCAGGCCGATTCTGTCGAAGATGGTGAATCAGGTTGGAGGCATGTAAATCGCCACTTGGTTCACCTACTGAAAAAAATATTCGCATCCCTGCCGCCTTTGTCCTTTATCGAGATCGAAAGTATGCCCTGTTTTCGTTTACGAATACAGACCAATCTCCACGCGCGGCATCTGCAGGCATAAAAAAAGCCCGCCAAAATAGCGGGCCAAAAAATTCAACGCGATTATTTCTTCTCAAAACCCTTGTTGAATGACTTGTCCGAGAAAACCAGGCCAGCCTTGGCCGCGTCGTCAGACTGGCTTTCGACTTTCTTCACACAGTTTCCACAGCAAAACTTTACATCCACGCCGTTCACAGAGACAACCGCTTCGTCATCGACGTCGCCACCGGAAATAGGACAGCCCGTTTGCTGATATTGGCCGGTTGCAACCAGTTGCTGGTTGGCCATCTCGGCAAATTTGGATGGATCGCTTGCAAACTTGCCAGCGCATCGTTTGCAACAAAAGAAAACTTGACCGTCTTTGTAATCAACGGCCTGTTTCGCTGTAACATTTTTTGCCGGCATCATCATGCATTTGACACCGGTCAAATCGATGTTCTGTTTTGGTTTGAATGCCTTGGCAAACGCCTTTTTGCCAAACACCATTTTAGCTTTGGCAGCCAGGTCCGGAGCGTCATTAACCTTTTTCAGGTCTTTCTCGTTACTGAAACAAACTTCAACACCACCGACTTTGGTTGACATTCCTTCAGCGCATTTACCGCCGAATGGCGAGGCAACTTGAACGTACTGTCCGGTCAGCGCCAGTTGGTGATTTGCTTTGACAGCAAATTTGCCAGGATCGGCATCAAATTTGGCTTTGCAGTTACCACAGCAGAAATAGACATGGCCTTTCTGATAATCGGAACTCTTGTCGGCTTTCGCAGCTACGTTGCCACGGACGATACACTTGACGCCAGTCAAATCGGGACCGTCGTCAACAGCTAGTCCCAACCATGCAACGCTGACAACAACCATTGAAAGCAATAATTTCATCAATTCATCTCCACTCGATAAGTTGTAACTTTAGGTTTCCACAGCCCCCTATCTGACACCACCCTGCGACTTTGTCAACTCAATTTTGGAGGGTTACTGCGGGAGAGTGTTTTCACTCGGTTTCGTGTTTCGAACTGGCCACCTGATCGGGCTGGTGGTGACGCGGCTCGTCCAACTTGAATGTTAAGATCCAGCCAAAAAAAATGGTCACGATCACCATCGCAAAAGCGGTTTCAAAACCGATTAATTCCACCAGCAAACCAACCAACAATGACGTCACGATCACGGGAACCGCCATGCAAACACTCATCGTGCTCAGGTAGATGGGCTGTTTCTGCCGGTCAGCTATTTCCAGCGTGTAATTACTGAATGTCCGCAACATGACAGGTGACAATCCGAGCAGTGCGAACACCAGCAAGAACCAATGGCCTCCGCTATTCAGATTGGCAAACCAGATGGCCAAGATTGGAGGCAATGCCAATAACAGCATTTGCAGTCTTAATACGAGTCGATATCCATATCGATCGGCCAGCCAGCCCATTGGAATGCTAAACCCGGCAGCACCAATGTTCTGAGCAATCAACCAAGGTACCATCGCCTGCAGGCCCACATCCAAGCGTCCCCGAGCCAACGCCTGGTAGTGTGGGAATAGTGTCATCGACATCCCGAACAGGGAAGCAATCACAACCAGGGTCCGAAAATTACGGTCCACTCGCAGCGTTTCCCAACTCTGCCGGAACACCTGGTGCAATTTCTTTGTCTTCCGCTTGCGGACATCGGGCACTTCCTTCAAGCAACAGGCAATCATGGCGGAGAGTACAAATGCCAAACCGGTAAACAGAAAAATCGGTTCGAATTGCCCCGTCTGTTCACCCAGCCAGTGACGCAACAGGAACCAGGCAAACCCGACCGCCGACAGACAACCGAGAGTCATCGACACGAGCATCAGTCGACCCCGGCTGGTTACCGGGATCAGTTTGCCGTACATCAGGCTCATCGCCAAATTGTGAAGACCGACAAATGAAAAGAAAATCCCGTAGATCGTCAGGAACAAGTAGGGCAACCAGTTCGAACTTTGGTGATCCGTCAGGCTCCAGATAATGGCCAAGCTGATGAAACAGAATCCCATCACGGCGGCGCAGATTGCCAACATCCGTTTCTTTTGGGGTAATTGGCGAATGTAGTCCGCAGCAATCAAGGGTGGCAAACTTTGGCCGAACCGATTCAGCATCGGCAAACAGCCGCGCAGAATGGCGTTGCCACCCATCAAGTCCAACACGGCCGGCATGATGATACTCTCGGTTTTGAATATCCAACCGGTTCGCATGATCACCTGGTACAAGGCCAACAGCGAGAAGTTACGGCGGACCGCGACATCCTGCCGCGCGGCTTGCTCCTCCAGGGCGGGAGGCGAATCCAAATGATCGGGGGTCTGCATGGCCCGTTACTCTGGTTTATTTCGGGCCACGCCTGGCAGGCCGAGTTATTCTATGCTCGTTGACCCGCCGCCGGAACGGCGCCGTTGTCGCACGGATGACTGCGACGTCCCGGCTGGAGGTGGGCTACTGTGCGACAGTTCGACCTCGTGTCCCATCTCGGCTAACAACGTGGTGATCGCTTTATCCATTTCGGCACCCCGCACCTGCTTGTAGCGGATTTTTCCATCCGCATCCAAAACGTAAATGGTGGGCCAACCGCTAACCCCCCATTCGGTCGAGATGGGGCCACCCGTTCCTTGCGGCCCATTCCAGAAACTGCGCCAGGTAATGTTCTTTTCCTTGACCACTTCACGGAGTTTTTCGAGATCCCGGTCACTGTTGACTCCAATCAAGGCAAACGGTTTATCGGCAAGTTGTTTAACGAGCGACCGCTCGTGCGGGTACATGGCCCGGCAGGGCGGTCACCAATCTCCCCAGAAATCAATCACCACTACCTTGCCTCGATAATCACTCAACTTGAAGGCTTGACCATCCAGGTCTTCACCCTCGATCTCGGGGGCAACCTGGCCAATTCTGAATCGAAACTTGGCCAAGGCTCCATTGGCTGCGGCAACCAATTGGGGAATACTATTGTATTGATCGATGACCGACTGGTAGAGGTCTTTAATCCTCGCCTCGTCCTGCTGGTCCGCCGGGATCGAAGCCAATTGACTGGCCAAGGCCATCGTCGCGGTGGCACGGACTGAATCATGAGGAGATTTTTCAATCATCACTGTCAACTGGACTTCTGACTCATCGCTCAACGGCCGCTGAGCCATCACACGACTGACACGAGACAACGCTTCTTTATCCATATGCTCGGCCACCAAGCGGTCCAGCGCCTGATTTTGCAGGTCGGGATCAGTGGCCAACATGGCCACCCAATTCAAAGAGGCGTATGCGATCCTGTCTTCTGGGTGTGCGCTGGCCAGGTCCAGGAATTTCCCTGCGTACTGGTCGGCCACGGGCGATGAACGGCTGTCGTTTTCGGCTTGCTCCAAATCCTGAGCATAGGCAATGTTCAGCTGTTCAAATTGCTCCGCCGGGGACAGAGGTTCAATCGTCGTTTCCGAGCCGGGTTCCTTGTCGGCCACTTTCGGACCTGGATGGTCGGACTTGCCGCACCCCCAAACAAACACCGTCAACAAAGCCATCAACCAAACATGTCTCATTGAAATTCTCCCATCTATCAAAAAAGTCGCCGGTGTTCTCACACATCCCTCGTCGACGGAACTCACTCGTTCTCAGCGTGATCCTCATGCACCAGTTTCACCTGATGGCCCATTTCAGCCAACAATGTCGTGACGGCCTCATCCATCTTGGGGCCACGGACATTCTTGTAACGGATGGTCCCGTCGGCATCCACGACGTAAATCGTTGGCCAACCGGATACGTTCCATTTCGTTGAAATGGGACCGAAGGTCCCGTCGGGACCATTCCAGAAACTGCGCCAGGTAATGTTTTTCTCTTTAACGATTTCCCGGATACCATCCAGATCACTATCGCTATTGACGCCAATCAAGGCAAACGGTTTTTCGGAAAGTTGTTTGACGAGCGACCGCTCGTGGGGGTACATGGCCCGACACGGTCCTCACCAATCACCCCAGAAATCGATCACGACGACCTTACCTCGATAATCGCTTAACTTGAACGCTTCGCCATCCAGGTCGGCACCTTCGATATCGGGTACTTGTTTGCCAATACTCAGGTACTGGATCTCGAACAGGGCACCACCGGCCAACTTTCCCAGAGTCCGATTGCGATATTCGACGTCACCGTATTGGTCGACGATGGTCTGATAAAGAGCCTCATGCTGGCTTGGGTCCAGTTTGAAATCCTCGATGTATTGCAGATCCTCTTCAGCCAGGCTGTTGGCAATCCGCGGATCGTCCAGCAATCCCTGGTATTGATTGACCCGGGAATAAAACTGAGCCAAACCGTAGGTGGCAATCCCCTGAACCGAATGGTGAGGCGATTCATTGATGATTCGCTTAATGCTATCCTGAATTTTCTGACTGGGATTACCGAACGACATCATCAACACAATGTCTTTCAGTTTTTCGTTTTCCACATGGTCCCGCAGCAGGATTTCCAAGGCCTCGTTACTAGCCTCGTCTCCGCGCCCGCGACTGAAGACCCATGACAATGCATCCACCGCAGCAGGATCATCGGCATGTTGTTTTGCCAGCTCCATCAGGCGACCCGAGTAATCTGATGCCTTGGGTAATTTTTCGTCAATGATTTTCTGGCGATCTTCCTCGCTGGCCGATCTGTATTCCTTGGAAAACTCGGTCATCCTGGTTTCGAACGTCGCGATGATCTCATCGATTTGTTGTTTTGCCGATTTCTCCGATTCGTCATCCTGATTGGCTGGCTGTTCCTGACGCAGTGGCATCGTTGTTGCGGAAACGACCGTCACCCAGCCGGCCGATGCGAAACCCAATACCAAACCGACCAAGAGTTTCAACTGTTTCGTTTTCATAATTTTTCTCTCGACAAATATTATCTCGACAAACAGTGACCTGAATAATGGCAAGTTTATCCGTTCCAACCAAGGCTTCCGATAGTTAACTTCGAAATTCGGATAAATTTCAAATAATGGAGACCTCACACAAGGCAATCAAGGGGACTTGAGCATCGATTTCAAATCGACGGCCGCCTGAAATGGCTGATTCGAACCAACGATACACTGGTGCGCAGCGACGCGACACAGACCTGCCGCTTGGACCAGGCGAATATTGTCTTGGTCAATACCGCCAATGGCAAATGCAGGAAGCTGTATTTCCTGAGTCACCTGGCGCACCAGTTCGAGTCCCGGGTGTGAACCAAACTGTTTTGTCTTGGACGGAAACACCGGGCCCACACCGATATAGTTGGCTCCATCCAGCACAGCTTGTCGGGCCTGATCAAGGTTATGGGTGGAAACACCAATCATCATGGCTGCACCCACAATCCTGCGGGCATCGGCAACGGCCAGGTCGTCCTGTCCCAAATGAACGCCCGCCGCACCGGCCGCCACCGCTAAATCGGCGCGATCGTTCATGATCCAGCGAGTCTCGGTGCCGCGAGTCAATTCCGACAACCGCAACCCGGCCTCGACCAGTTGACGGTCGCTCAGCCGTTTATCCCTCAGCTGAATCAAATCGACTTCGGCTTGGATTAATTGCTTAACCAGATCGTCGAAGTCTCCTGGCTCTTGCCCTGAATCGATCAACACGTAAAGACGCGTTTCGGTCAGATTCTTGAGACTGACAAGCGTCGTCAACACAGCTTTTTCCAAAGTGTAAGTCCGATACCTTAATTGCTCGATGTTTTTGGAAAACTCAACCGATACGGTTTTGCCATATTCTTCGAGTGTTCGAAGCGACTGTTGGACGCGAGCCAGATTGGAGTGGACAACGTCTTCTGTGGAATCCCGGGTAAACTCGGAATCCGTTTGAATCGTGCAACCCACATCGTTGGGTGTATCTCTTGATGCAATTCTCGCATGGGCATCCAGGTAGCGGGCCGCTTCGGTCAATTGATGTCGAAGCTGCTTGGCGGATTCCGACAAATAACGATCGCCCAAACTCATGCGCAGAAAATCCTCGATCACCCGCAAACCTTCAGCGGCGCGGTTCAATGAAGCATCGAGGATTCGATAGGTCGATGATTGCAGTTTTGTAGATTCCATCGGTTTTGACGTGCCAGCGTTAAATGACCTAATCTGCCAGTTTGACAGTAAATCAATGGGTCAATTTGACAGTTAAAGCTCTCATTGGACGATCGGACGTGGGGAGTCCATTTTGACTCGTTTCTCAAAAAAATGGCTGATTCGAAGCAAAACGGTCGAAAAAATCAATTTATTTGAGGTTCACGCGGGCGCCCAACTTTGGCATTTCCTTTGCTACTTATGTGTTAAGGGATTTTTCGGGGTAACCACGGATACTACATAGTTATACGGACAAAACCATTGTTCGACAGCACGTCAGGCCAATGGCTGGGCGTCAAGATAAAACGGTTGCACCGATCATCGGCGGCCACCTCGAAAACGCCACGATCGATTGCAATTGACGTAAGTTCAGATGGGGCTAATACTTGGCTAGAAATACGGGAAAAACCATTGAATTATAAGGTCATTCGTTGGGCAGTTGAGTGGTAATTTTAAGGTAAGAAAACCGGAGTTACACCATGCATTTAGGCCAAAGAAACTTGGGCCAGCTGGCGCTTTGTGGTTGGCCGGGTCTCGCCCGCTTGTGGATGCGAGGCAGTTGGTCAGCACTGGCGCTGGCTATCGGGTTCTCGGTACTGTTGAACATTGCATTGGTGGCAACCTTTGCTTGGCCAACACTGCTGGGTGACACGTTCCCAGCTGTGGCTTGGCCAATAATTATCGTTATTTGGGTGATCTCCGTGGTGGTGTCCTACCGGATGATCGGTTCCTGGTCCAGTCCGCCCGTCATGGCGGCTGAGACAAAAGTGGCCGAGAAGGGGGAGTTTTTAAAGGAGAATGAGTCTGACACCTTGTTTAATCGTGCGCAAGGCGAATACTTAAAAGGGAACTGGTTGGACGCAGAATCGTTGCTGAAACGCCGGTTACACCATAATGACCGGGACGTTGAATCGAGGTTATTGCTGGCGACGCTGTACCGTCATACTCGACGACTGGAGTTGGCACGAGCGGAGCTTGCCAGCCTCAAGCGTTTTGACGAAACGATCCACTGGCATTTTGAAATTCGCAATGAATACGAGTTAATCCGTCAAATCGAGTTGGAACGTCTGGATGACCAACCGAACTCAAACCAGGAAACCTTGCATCCAAGCCATGTCCAAACAAAGCTGAACACGTCATTGGATCAATAAACAACTGAAAAAACAAAGTCGCTAGTTTGGAACATCCATTCAAATCGGCTTTTGATATAGCAAACGGGCAACATCGCCGTTTGCGGACTTAGAATGGGACAATCATATGTACGAACGCTTTACCGACCGTGCCCGCAAAGTGATGCAGCTGGCTAATCAGGAAGCCCAGCGATTCAATCATGAATATATCGGCACTGAGCACATGCTCCTGGGTCTGGTCAAGGAAGGTACCGGAGTCGCCGCCAACGTTCTGAAGAACCTCGAGGTCGATTTGCGCAAAATTCGAATCGAAGTAGAGAAGCTTGTTCAGAGTGGCCCTGAAATGATCACGATGGGCAAGTTGCCTCAAACACCGCGGGCCAAAAAAGTAATCGAGTACTCGATGGAAGAGGCCCGCAACCTGAACCATAACTTTGTGGGAACCGAACATATCCTGCTAGGTCTTTTACGGGAACAGGAAGGTGTTGCGGCACAAGTCCTGATGAACTTGGGGCTTAAACTTGAAGAAGTCCGCGAAGAAGTTCTCAACCTGTTGGGTAACGGACTCGAAGGGGGCGAAGGGGGTGAACGGGGAGGTCGTGAAGGCGTCAGCGCGAGTGAAACGGGCAGTGCCAAGAGTGGCAAATCAAAAACGCCGGCTCTGGACAGTTTCGGTCGGGATCTCACCGAGTTGGCCCGCCAAGGCAAACTGGACCCGGTCATCGGTCGTCAAAAAGAAATCGAACGGGCCACCCAGGTCCTGTGCCGCCGCACCAAGAACAACCCCGTATTGCTGGGTGAAGCAGGAGTGGGAAAAACCGCGATTGTCGAAGGTTTTGCCCAACGCGTCATCGATGGGGAAGTCCCCGAGATTTTGTCTGACAAACGAATCGTTGTCCTGGACCTGGCGATGATGGTTGCGGGCACGAAGTACCGTGGCCAGTTCGAAGAACGAATCAAGGCCGTCATGAACGAAGTTCGACGGGCCAAGAATACGATCCTGTTCATTGACGAATTGCACACATTGGTAGGCGCGGGTGGTGCGGAGGGTGCCATCGATGCGGCCAATGTCCTGAAACCCGCTTTGGCGCGTGGCGAAATCCAATGCATCGGTGCAACCACGCTGGATGAATACCGCAAATATATTGAAAAGGACAGTGCTCTTGCTCGGCGTTTCCAGGAAATCCTGGTCGATCCAACATCGATGGAGGAGACGATTGAAATTCTCAAAGGTCTACGCAAGCGATACGAGGACCATCACCGGGTTCAAATTACCGACGACGCCATTGATTCTGCAGTGGATCTTTCCGGCCGTTACATCACAGGTCGATGCCTGCCGGACAAGGCGATTGATGTGATCGATGAAGCAGGAGCCCGGGTCCGGTTGAGAACCATGACACGCCCGCCAGACCTCAAGGAAATTGACGAAGACATCGAACGACTGAATAAGGAAAAAGAAGATGCTGTCGCCAATCAGGACTTTGAGAAGGCCGCCAATCTGCGCGATCAGGCCGAGAAACTGAGAAAGAAAAAAGACCAGATCAAACAAGAGTGGCGAGAAAAGTCCCAACAAACTGACGGTGTCGTCGACGAAGAAGTCATCGCGGAAGTCATTTCCAAAATGACCGGGATTCCACTGACCCGATTGTCCACCGAGGACAGTCTGCGGTTGATGAAAATGGAAGAAGAACTGCACGACCACGTGATCAGTCAAGATGCGGCCATTGGGGCTATCTCCAAAGCCGTTCGCCGCAGCCGAAGTGGACTCAAGGATCCCAAACGACCAATCGGTAGCTTTATGTTTGCCGGCCCAACCGGTGTCGGTAAAACCTTGTTGGCCAAAGCACTCGCCGAATTCATGTTTGGCGACCAGGACGCTTTGCTCGCCATTGACATGTCCGAATACATGGAAAAACACAATCTCAGCCGGTTGATCGGAGCGCCTCCAGGATACGTTGGTTACGAAGAAGGCGGTCAGTTAACGGAAAAAATCCGCCGTCGGCCCTACGCGGTTGTGCTGTTGGACGAAATCGAAAAGGCGCATCCAGACATCTTCAACATGTTGTTGCAAGTGATGGAAGAAGGCCGTTTGACCGATAGTTTCGGGCGTAATGTTGATTTCCGAAATGTCATCATGATCATGACGACCAACGTGGGTGCTCACGCCATCAAGAACGAATCGGCACTTGGGTTTTCGGGTGGAGGAGATGATGCCAGTTTCGAAAACATGAAAGAGCGGGTCTATGATGAAATTCAAAAGGCATTCCGGCCTGAATTTCTTAACCGACTTTCAGACGAACCCATTATCTTCCGACACCTTGAAAAGAAAGACCTGCAACTCGTGATCGATCTGGAGTTGCGGAAAATACGAGAACGACTCCAAGAACGAGGGTTCCACCTTGATTTAACAACGGAAGCCAAGGAATTTCTCATCAAGAAAGGTACGAATCTTGATTACGGAGCACGACCTCTGCGCCGTGCACTCGAAAACTACGTTGAGGATCCGTTGTCCGAAGAGCTGCTCAAAGGAACGTTCCAGGGAATGAACAAAATCAACGTCGACGCAGTGCCTGATGAAGATGGGAAAATGAAACATCTCAAATTCGATGGGGAATTTATCGAACCGCCTGCGGAACCCGAACCGGACGAACCGGTCAGCGTTGGCGCTGTCGATACGCCTCCCGATGACGAGGGTAGTGAACCTGAAAACAATGACGAGTAATTCGTCTGGCGACCCGGAAAACACTTCCGGGTTTTTTTGTGCGCTAGACAGGTAACCGGGAATATGGATTTGGAAGCCATCGATTCCGGGCAGTCTCACTGAGCCGGTTATTGAAAGGTTGCCGAAAGAATAGCCCCCGCCCAACCAATTGAAAACACTGATCTACATCGGTGAAACCAACTCGACGATCGGGTTCCTCGAGATGCCGGGCAACATGAGTTTGAATCACCGATTCGACTCAAATCGACTTGGTCCAGGATCAAAACCTTCATCGGCCCGTGGGATCAGTCGATCGGTGCCGTTACCGTACCGCGCTGAACGTCTCCACGAAGCTGCGACGCGCGGTCGTAAAGAAAATTCTGATTGACCTGCTCTTGCGGCGACATCGTAAAATCGAGCAGGCGCTGGTCGCGAATCTCACGAGGCGAAAAGTTCTCCGCGAAAAAGTTGATCGGGAAATACTCGTACCAAGGCGGTTTCACGCGTTCCTGAACCTTGATGGTTTTGTAACCATCCTTTTCCAACTGGACTTCACGGGTCCCGTAATAGGTAAAGGGCACTGAAACGGGTGTGTATCCGATCGGTTGATTGTCGATGGTCAAGAAAGCACCTTCCGGTTGGCTGCGAACCATCAATCGTCGTTGAACGCAGCCAGTCATCATCAAAGTGATGGCAATCAAGCACGTCAGCCAGGCCAGCTGCCGTTTGGCAGAAGCGCCATTTTGCTGTTTTTTTTCGGGCTTTCGAGCAATCATGAGTGACAACCAACGACATTTCAGGTCTGCGAAGCGGCGGGAGTATAGAAATACCTGGCCTCTTTGAATAGATCGAATCAAATGCCCGTTTTGAGACGGAAGCTGGCAGGTTAAGATATCAAGACGACCGGCAGCATTTCTGTAAGAGCCTCCAAAGTAGATTGCAGACAAAAATGAGCGATAGTTTATTAAATTGGGATGCCTATATACGAGTCGCATCGCTCAGCGACATCGGCATGCGCCGAACGAATAACCAGGACAATCTTTCTGTTTCCATGGCTTCGGGACTGGAACAATGGAAACGCCGGGGTCACCTGTTTATCGTCGCTGACGGTATGGGAGCGCATGCCGCAGGGGAACTCGCTAGCAAATTGGCGATCGATCATATACCGCACCTTTATGCCAAGTTCGACGACATCTCGGCTCCCGAAGCACTCAAGAAATCGGTCGTCGGCGCCAATATGGAAATCCACCGCCGCGGGCAGGCCAACGAAGACTTTTACAATATGGGAACAACGTGCAGCGTCCTGACATTACTGCCGCAGGGAGCCGTGGCCGCCCATATCGGAGACAGTCGAGTCTACCGAATGCGAAAAAACTATATCGAACAGTTGACGTTTGATCACAGTCTTGTCTGGGAAATGAGAGCCAGTGGTCAAATAACCGAAGAAGAAGAACATTCTGGCAAGATACCGAAGAATGTGATTACCAGAAGCCTGGGGCCCTATCCAGAATGCAAAGTGGACGTCGAGGGACCCTTTCCCATCCAGATGGATGATACGTTTTTACTTTGCAGCGACGGCCTTACCGGGCAATTGACCGATGAAGAAATTGGCTCCATCCTGGCCAACCTTGCTCCCAACGAAGCCGTACGGGTCCTGGTTGACCTGGCCAATTTACGGGGCGGCGCAGATAACATTACCTGTATTGTGGTCAAAGTAACCCATCCACAACTTACTACGTCGGCCTCTGCCCAACCGATCATGCTGCATGGGAAAAACTCCAAAAAACCGAGTATCCACCCAATTTCGTGGGTCGTTTTAATTGCATCAGGAATCGCAACACTGTTGTTTGGTGTTATGACAAACTGGCTGACGGCGATCATTCCGGGAGTCGTTTTTCTAGGTAGCCTGATCTGGACGTTGATACAGGCATTTGGCAGCGCAGACAAAGGCGAGTTGATTTATGGCAACCGTCGCTTCGGGAAAGGCCCCTACACCAAGACCAAGTTCGGCAATGGAGAGCAATTTTCAAAGCAACTTCGGGAAATTTCCGAGTTATTACGGGATGCTGCCAAGACCGAGGAATGGAAAATTGACTGGGAAACGTTGGATAATCTTCATGCCCAAGCGGCCGGGGCGATTGAAAATGACAAGCCATCCGAAGCGATTCGATTTTACAGTCGATCGCTCAGCTTTCTAATGGATCAGCTACGCAATCAGGACGGAAGCAGTTCTTCGATTGAGCTCGGTTCCTAGATTTGTGAATGCTGGCGGCAGTGCTATCAGGTTTATTTGTTATTTGCCGTCTAATTGAGTCGTGCTAGAACTCGCGGCAACTATGAAAGCAAGTCGTGTTGAATTCCTGCGCCCGGATTACGCGAAACCCAAATGAACCTGATTACTAGATATGTCATTGGAGAGCTGGCAAAAATATTTTTGCTTAGCGTTTTTACAATGACTCTATTAATGGTCATGGTGTTTCTTGTCCAAGAGGCATGGCAGGAAAGTTTGACGCCCGAGACGATTCTTGAGTTGATTCCCTACACAATCCCGACCGCGCTTTGTTTTGCGATCCCCGGAACGGTACTTTTCTCTGTATGCATCGTGTACGGAAGGATGTCAGGGGCCAACGAAATTGTAGCGATCAAGTCGCTCGGTATCTCACCCAACAAAGTCATTTTTCCCGGCTTGGCAATCGCCGTGGTCTTGAGCCTGTTTACTGTTTACGTGAACGATTTGGCCGTCTCATGGGGTCGGACCGGAATTTACCGGGTGATACTGAATTCATCGTCCAAGACTATCTATTCAGTCCTCAATTCCCACGGCTCGTTCAACAAGGGGCCTTTATCCATCTGGGTGGATGGTGTTTCGGGCGACACGCTTATCAGGCCGCATATCGAGCGGCACGACGAAAACCAAAACAACCGAATTGTGATCCGCGCCGAACAAGCCAAGATTCGCGTCGACGCTGAACGAAATGCGCTCGTTTTTCGCCTCGAGAATGGGTGGATCGAACAGGGCGACGATCTGCGGCTTTATATTGACAAAAAGGATATTGAACTACCCCTGGGTGATGTCACCAAGAAAACCGGCAGCGGCCGCAGCCCTTCCAACCTGCCATTAAGAGAGATGAAAACCGAGCTAACGCTTCAAAACCAACGCGTGGAGGAGCAGCAACAAAAACTGGCCGTCAATGCCGCGTTCCAGATGGTTGGTGGAGACGTCATCGGAATCACCCAGCCCGAATGGAATTCCGCGATCCACGAACTCGATCAGAGAGTTTATCGAAAACACCGCCTGGAAACGGAACCTTGGCGCAGATGGGCCAATGGTTTCAGTTGCCTCTGTTTCATCATCGTCGGTGCGCCACTGGCAATCTATATGCGGAAAAGCGATTTCTGGACCATCTTTGGCGTCTGCTTTATTCCCATCCTGCTGGCCTACTATCCGCTTTTAATGTTTGGCGTTGAAAAATCGAAGTCGGGGGACCTGCCACCTTTTTGTGTTTGGACAGGAAACATTGTTTTGGTAGGTGTGGGGCTCTGGCTGATACGAAAAGTCTGTCGATTATGAGGCAACGCCACGACTCCCTCGGCTGGCCCACTAAAAACCAAGTTAACTTCTAATCCATTTCTCACTCGACCTCGCTTTCCTCCTTTGCGCCAACTACCAGCTTAACAGCCATGGTTTCAACCTCGGGAAACACCCGCCGGTTTGCGGCCGAGCGGTAAGAAGCACGGGCTGCGGCGTGAAAAATGGCTTCATGCCGAAAAAGCTCGATTATTGGCGTTGCGATCATTCAAAGGTCTTTGTAAATTTTTCAGGCTTTTGAGAAAACAGGCATGAAAACCTCAAGAAAAAACAAAACCGAGTCGGAGAAAATGGACTTCATGAAGTCCATCTGTTGGTCCGTCTGGAACTCCCGATTACTCGCCCATCACAAGATTCGTTCCCAAATGTATTTTGGCGTGACGATGCTGGTTGTGATCATCACGATCCTAGCCGCCGCCAGTCTGTTGGGGTCACTCAAATTTCGAGACGTAACGAAAAGTATTCGAAGTCGGGTGATTGAATTACCTCTGGCAGCCCAATTGAGTCTGGCCGTCGACAATTTGAGATCGGATGTGGATACCGGGCCACCGATGTCCATGGTGGCTTATCCGAGTGTATCCAATGGAATTCGCAGCACGGGAATCCTGACGAAACTGCACCTGGTTGAAACGGCCCTTGAGGACTACAAGTATCAACTGGAAAACTCGGAATCCAGAAATACGATGATCGGCAATACGAGCCAGGAGTTGGCGTCTGTCGAGATCATTGACACAGCCATCAGTGAATTTGAAGGCATCATCGGTTCCCAGGATTTTATTTTTGAACCGACAAGTGCAACTCCGGTGCTGGAAGAACTGATACAGACCATGAGGGATGAAATCGGAGGGTTGCCTGAATTGATGCGTCAACGCATGGACGATTTTTCCATACGTGTTCGCGCAGAGTATTACACCTGGATGGGGCTTACGGCGTTATCAACGGCTGGCGCTTTTTTCCTGCTGTTTGTCCTTTACCAACGTTTCAACAGCCGAATCTTCCGGCCCTTGGAAACGCTATTACACGGTTCGCGAATCGTTGCAGCAGGTAATTACGATTACCGAATCAATCTCAACACGGACGATGAGGTTGCTGAACTGGCCGGCGCTTTAAATGCGATGACGGAAAATTTCCAGCAAATCAAAACCCATTTGAATCGCCAAGTCCAAGTCCGGACCAAGGAAGTCGTGCAAAGTGAAAAAATGGCCAGTGTCGGATTTTTGGCCGCTGGAGTTGCCCACGAAATCAATAATCCACTTGCCAGCATCGCATGGAGTGCGGAATCACTGGAAACCCGTATTTACGACATTCTTAATCCACGGGACGAGATCGACGAAGACGATAACCTCGCACAAATCCAGGATATGAAAAAGTATCTGCAACGGATTCAGGATGAGGCATTTCGCTGCAAGGAAATCACTTCTGCCTTGCTGGATTTCTCCCGCATGGGCGATACGCAGAAGAAGACTGCCAATCTTT
Organism: Mariniblastus sp.; assembly: GCA_014237975.1. Lineage (GTDB taxonomy): Bacteria > Planctomycetota > Planctomycetia > Pirellulales > Pirellulaceae > Mariniblastus. The sequence continues at coordinate 17,939 of JABACA010000051.1, forward strand.
CCGAAATCGTGCAAACCGTCATCGAAATGGTCCGTCCGCTAAGCAAGTACCGGGATCGAACCATCGAGTTTGAACGGGATGCAACCTTGCAAGCCCAGGTGAATTCCCAGGAAATCAAACAAGTCGTGCTGAATCTGATCACCAATGCGTTAGATAGTGTAACCAGCGGCGGTCACGTTCAAATCAATTTGTCTCGTCAGAACGACCAGGCTGTTTTGCGAGTCTTTGACAATGGGTGCGGCATGACGGCAGAAGTCATGCAGCACCTGTTTGAACCTTTTTTCACCCGTCGTCGAGACGGGCAGGGGACCGGTTTGGGCCTCTCCATTACTTATCAAATTATCCAGGAACACGGTGGTAATATTGCGCCCTTTAGCGCGGGCCCCGGTCTTGGTTCAACGTTTACTGTTAGTTTGCCAATAAAAAGCCATGAACAAAAAAGAATCAAACAAATCGCAGCCTAAGAGCTTAAAGGTCCTGTTTGCCGATGACGAAAGTCACTTGCAGGATCTGATCGCTGCAGAATTACCCCGAATGGGTCATTCCGTAACCGTGTGCCCCGATGGCTCGACGGCGGTTGCAGCGCTAGAATCCGAACGATTTGACTGCCTGATTGTTGACCTCGACATGCCAGGTCTGAACGGCATTGATGTCGTGAGGCGTGCCAAGGACCTTTCGCCAGGAACCGAGGCGATCATTTTGACGGGTAAAGGATCCACCGAAACGGCCATTTCAGCCCTGCGACTTGGCGCCTTTGACTACCTCCACAAGCCTTGTAAGTTGACTGATCTGAACTCGCTTTTAAAACGAGTAGCGACGCGAATTGAACTCAACAATAAAGTGTTTGCACTGACTCGAAGATTGATGCGGGTGGAAGGCCAGCCCACCATGATTGGGAATGACCGCACGATGCAGCGGGTCAAAGCACTCATTGACAAAGTCGCGCCGACCGATTCAACCGTGTTGATACTCGGGGAAACTGGAACCGGCAAAGAACTGGCCGCCAGGGCCGTCCACGATAACAGTCTTCGCGCAGACAATCCATTTGTTACCGTTAATTGTGGTGCGCTGCCCGAGAACCTGATTGAAAGTGAATTGTTTGGACACCGCAAAGGCGCCTTCACCGGGGCGGACGAACATCGCAAAGGACTGTTTGAAGTCGCTGATTCCGGTACTTTGTTTCTCGATGAAATCGGCGAGCTGCCCAAAGCCACACAATCCAAGCTGCTAAGGGTCCTGGAATGTGGTGAAATTCGAAGGGTTGGCGACAACCAGCCTTTTAACGTTGACGTTCGCATCGTCTGTGCCACCCATCGCGATCTTTCAAAAATGGTTGAGGAGGGTGATTTTCGGCAGGATTTGATGTACCGCATCAACACCTTTGAAATTCGGCTTCCTCCTTTGCGAGAACGGATCGACGACATCCCGGGAATTGCTCGACATTTGATGGGGCGATTCCGAACCGGCCCTCTTCCTAAGAATCCTTTCGCCAATGATGCCTTGAACATGATGCGCAACTATGGCTGGCCAGGTAATATCCGGGAATTGGCCAACGTGGTTGAACATGCGGCCATCTTGAGCGACAAACTGCCTATTACAGCAGCCGACTTGCCTCATCATTTCGGAAGCCAGGCGGTAGCCAGGTCGGTTTCAATGAACAGTACCACGCTAAAAGAGATTGAGATGCAAGCGATCCACTCGGCACTTGAACAGACCGGCGGAAACAAAACGGCCGCCGCCAACCAGCTGGGCATCAGCCTCAAGACGCTCTACAACAAATTGAACCAGGACGCGATCAAGCGCGCGGCCTAAATCGCAGCAGTTACCCGAGTGTCCGTTTGGAAACAACCACACTCGGCTCAACTTGGGTGTTTTCCTCGGCGAAGTTTTGTTTGCTGCCTTCAATTCGTTAGCGGCACGGTTACAATGGAAACGGATGCTTCAACATCGGTTTCTAATGATGATTATGCCGCGAACGAAACTACTCCCGGTTTTTTCTTGCCTGATGTTATTGGCAATGATGTCGTCCAGCCCAGCTCAGCCGGACAACCCGACGGAACGAATTTCCTTTAACAGGGATGTTCGGCCCATTCTCTCGGATAACTGTTTTCAATGCCATGGTCCGGATGAACATTCCAGGGTCACGGAATTACGCCTGGATTCACGGTCCAGTACGATGGGCGACCTCGGTGGTTACCAGGCAGTCGTGCCTGGTAATATCCAACAGAGTGAACTGATTGACAGGATCAACAGTCACGATTCGGATGAGAAAATGCCACCGGCTGATTCCGGAAAACGGCTGTCAACCGAAGAAATTCAAACGCTCACCACCTGGATCCAGCAGGGAGCCGCATGGCCCGAGTTTTGGGCTTACCAGCCATTTCAAAAACATCCCATTCCCAAGCCAGCCATGCAGTGGGGCAACGGCTGGATCGACTCCCTGGTTCTGCAGCGACTAACAACGTCACAACTAAAGCCCTCACCACGCGCCGATCGAACCACATTGATTCGCCGATTGTACTTTGACCTGACTGGACTACCTCCCACCTTGCAGCAGACCCGGGCGTTCCTGCAGGACGAGTCGGACGACGCTTACCAGAAAGTTGTCGAGCAGTTGTTGTCGTCCCCCCATTTTGGTGAACGAATGGCGATGTATTGGCTGGACCTGGTTCGCTTTGCGGATACGGTCGGCTACCACGGTGATCAGGACCACAACATTGCGCCTTACCGCAGCTGGGTCATCGAAGCTTTCAACAAGAACATGAGGTTTGACCAATTTACTCGCGAGCAATTGGCCGGTGACCTGCTGCCACAGCCAACGCTCCAACAGAGGATTGCAACCGGTTACAACCGGCTACTGCAAACGACCCACGAAGGTGGTCTTCAGCCCAAGGAGTACCGGGCCATCTATGCTGCCGATCGTGTCCGCAACGTCTCCGCGGTCTGGATGGGGGGAACCCTGGGCTGTGCACAGTGCCACGACCATAAATACGATCCGTATACGTCCAAGGATTTTTACTCGATGGCAGCGTTTTTCGCAGACATCGATGACGAGCAACATTTCAAAGTGGGCACCAATGCACTACCTACCAAACGGCCACCGGAACTTCTGGTCATAGGCGCAGAAGACCGTCAGAAACTGGACGAGTTATCCGAGCAGATAGCGCTTGCCGAGAAACGACGTAAGCCCTTGGACAAAAAAGTGAAGACGCTGGAGGGCGAAGACCTGGAGGCCGCCAAACAGCAGCTCGCCAAGATCACCGCCCGTATCCAGAAACTGAAAACGGACAAGAAACAAACGGAATCCCTCGGTCAATGGACCATGGTCACCCAAGGTTTACCCACTCCCAGGGTTTCACGCATCCTGCCGCGGGGAAACTGGCTCGATGAAACCGGGCCAGTGGTCCTACCGGCCGTTCCCGAATTCATGGAGTCGATCAACGTGGAACGTCGTGCTACCCGCTTGGATCTGGCAAATTGGCTAACCAACTCGGAACAGGTCAGTGGTAAATTGACTGCCCGGGTGTTGGCCAACCGAATCTGGTTCCTGTTAATGGGCAGTGGCGTTTCGTCTTCACTTGACGATTTTGGAGGCCAAGGTAAACCGCCGTCCAATCCGGAGTTACTGGATAATCTCGCCTGGGAGCTCATCGAGAATGGCTGGGATCTCAAGCAGCTGATCCGAGAGATCGTGACCAGCGAAACGTATCGACAATCCTCCATTGAGACCGATTTACTACGGGAAAAGGACCCCTATAACCAACTGTTTGGCCGCCAGGACCGATACCGATTATCGGCTGAAATGGTCCGTGACAGCGCGTTGGCCGTCAGTGGATTGCTGAATATACAAGCGGTTGGGGGCAAAAGTATCAAACCGTTCCAGCCAGAGGGATATTACCAACACTTGAATTTTCCGGCACGCAAATATAAACGCAATGTCGACCAGCAGCAGTGGCGGCGTGGACTTTACATTCATTGGCAAAGACAGTTCCTTCATCCCACCATGAAATCCCTGGACGCGCCAAGTCGTGAAGAATGTACAGCGCAACGACCAAGATCCAACACACCCTTGGCAGCCTTGGCATTGTTGAATGACCCATCATTCCTGACCGCAGCTCAGGTATTTGCCGAGACAATCATGCGACAATCCGGTGGGGATACCCGTGTCGGCCTCGATTTTGCCTTCGAAACGGCCACATCCCGCCAGCCCGATGAGAACGAAATCAAAATCCTGGAGCAGCTGTTCCAGGCCAGCTTGACCGAATTCCAATCAGATCCTGAAGCGACTAAAAATCTGATGTCCAGCGCGCTGCTCGAACAACCATTGACCTCCACCGACGCGCCAACCATGGCAGCATGGATCTCGGTCGCTCGTGCACTCTTGAACCTGGATGAAACGATCACCCGAAATTGAACCATGAACCGAAAAAGTCTTTTACAAACGGAACAGCTCAACGCGGTCAACCGAAGGACCTTTTTGACTCGCAGCGGCGTGGGATTGGGATCGGCCGCTTTCTGTTCCATGCTGGCAGCGGATCAACCGGGACTGATCGACCAACCAGAAAAAAATTTGAAGCTGCCACATTTTCCACCTCGCATCAAACGTGTCATTTTTCTCTGCATGGCAGGTGGCCCATCCCACCTCGAGACATTTGACTACAAACCGGAGCTGACCCGGTTGCATGGCCAACCGATGCCGGAATCATTCACCCAGGGCCAGCCGATCGCACAACTGCAAGGCCAGGCCCTCAAAATACAAGAACCGCTTTGTAAATTTTCAAAACATGGAAACAGCGGGATCGAGTTCTCGGATTACGTGCCTTGGCAATCAAAACTTGCGGATGATATATGCGTTATTAAGTCAATGGTGACCGAACAGATCAACCATGATCCTGCGCACACGTTTATGAATACGGGTACGGCCATCAGTGGCCGCCCTTCGTTGGGATCCTGGGTGACCTATGGACTGGGCAGTGAAACTGAAAACCTGCCAGGTTTCGTCGTGATGACAAGCGTGGGCGGTCGCAATCCTCAACCGATCGCCTCGCGGCAGTGGGCTTCCGGGTTTTTGCCCAGTCGATTCCAGGGTGTTGAATTCAACGCCTCCGGAGATGCAGTCCATTTTGTCAAAAACCCGCCAGGAATTTCCAGGCCGGCGCAAAGGCGATTAATTGAATCCATCAACCAACTCAACCAGCATCGCAATCGCCTGTTGCATAACCCGGAAACGGACACACGAATCGCGGCCTACGAAATGGCCTTCCGTATGCAAACCGCGGTGCCGGATTTGATGGACCTGAGTGACGAGCCTCAGCACGTCATGGAGATGTACGGTGCAAAACCGGGAGATGGCAGTTTTGCATCGAACTGCCTGCTGGCGCGCCGATTGGCTGAACGGGGCGTCCGATTCATCCAGCTCTACCACCGCGGTTGGGACCACCATGGTGATCTCAAAAAATACATGGACATCTGTTGTGGTCTTACCGACAAACCTACCTGGGCCTTGATGCAGGATTTAAAGCAAAGAGATATGCTGAAAGATACGCTGGTCCTGTGGGGTGGAGAATTTGGCCGCACTCCCATGTTTCAGGGAAAAGGGGGTGTCGGGCGAGACCATCATATCAAGGGCTTTTCCATGTGGATGGCGGGTGGCGGCATTCGTGGCGGCCATGCCTATGGTGAGACGGATGATTTGGGATACCATGCCGTCAAGGACGTTGTTCATGTTCGTGATTTGCATGCCACGTTATTGCACCTGTTGGGCATCGACCACGAACGATTTACGTTCCCGTTCCAGGGTTTGGACATGAAGTTGACAGGCGTTGAAAAAGCCCGCGTAGTCAAAGATATTCTGACGTGATACAGGACGTTCTAGCCAATTACGGACTGGCCCGATCTGTGAGGATCACCCAACTGGAAAACGCGGGTGGGTTTAGTGGGGCCCGTATCACACTGATCGAGGGAGACACGGGGAAATATTGCCTGCGTCAATGGCCAACGCCCCACCCAACTCAACAACGCCTCGATTGGATTCATCGAAATTTATTGCATGCGGGCGTCAACGGATGCCCCGTGCCGGTTCCGATCAGAACCAGCCAGGGCGATACATTTTCAAAGCACAACGGCCATCTCTGGGAACTCAGTCCCTGGATGCCGGGCTCGGCCGATTTTGAAAAGGCACCAAACTCCAAGCGGCTGCTCAATGCGGTCCAGAAACTGGCTGAATTTCATCAGTCAACGGCCCAGGTGCAATTGGATTTCGGACCTTCAAAAAACATGATTTCGCGGGTTGAACAACTAACTCGTTTCCCTGCCGAAATGCAATCGATGGAAGACCAGGCGTTGCAGCATCCCTCCCGCTGGATTGCCTCGCTTTATGGTCAATTACGAAACTGCGCCGAACTTGCTCAACCTTGCTTGTACGAACTTTCCCAAATCGCTACCCAACCGATGGTGCTCCAACCCGTTATCCGCGATATCTGGCATGATCATATTCTTTTCACCGGCAACGAGGTTTCGGGCATTGTCGATTTTGGCGCAATGCAGATGGACAATGTGGCTCTCGATCTGGCCCGCATGCTGGGCAGCCTGGTTGGCGATGTGAATGACCCGGCAGGGCTGAGAGCCCTTGAGCATTATGGTTCTTTCCGACCCTTGCAGGACACCGAGCGGCAGTCCATGCAGTGGTTGGACCGCAGCGCGGTATTACTGGGTTCACTCAATTGGCTCCGCTGGATCGTGTTGGAAGAGAGAAATTATGACGACTGGCAAGCCGTCCAGCGACGAGTCGAAATTTTGTCTAGACGATTGGAGCAAATGTCACACGAGTGAACGGTGTTAGCAGGCAAGCTACCACAAGGTTTAATGTAACGATCAGACGGTCGGCCGAACGACACCAACCACTACCCCCACCACTTTGACGTCCCGTGTATAAATCGGTTTCAATCGCTTATTGGCTGGTTGCAATCGAATCCGGTTTTTTTCGGGGTACCAGTATTTCAGGGTCGCTTCGCCCTCGGAATTGCGAACCACGGTGATATCACCCTTGCTGGCCGTCCGTTTGTTTTGAACGACCACATAGTCCCCATCCTGGATATGGGCATCAATCATTGAATCACCCGAGACTTCTAACACGTAAGTTCCTTTACGAGTCCACAACTCTCCCAAATCAACTCGTTCATGTTGCTCAAAAGCTTCCATCAGGCCCCCGGCTGCAACCCGACCGGCCAACGGTAAACCCCTGATCTCCTCATGCACTTCCTCCGTCAGCACAATCGAGCGGGACTTATGACTGGAGCGATGGATCAGCCCTTTTTTTTCCAAAGCTGTCAAATGGCAAATAACGCCATTGGGCGAACTGAAACCCATCTCGTCGGCAATTTCCCGGATGGTCGGTCCGTAACCCTCTTGTTCGATTCGCGAGCGAATGAAATCAAAAATAACCTGTTGCTTCTTTGTCAACTGTTCCTGCAGCATGGTAACGGCCTCGACAAGGTCAGTTTTAGTGGGGACATCGCGTATCACCCCAAGGTATACAAATGTTCATTATGATGCAAGTGAGGAAAACCGATTAGATAAATCCTGGCTCATGCAGTCACGGATGTTATTGAATTTCTGTCCGCAATTGACGTCGCATGACTTTTCCGGAGGCCGTACGGGGCAGCAAGTCGACAACCATCAGGCGACTGACACGAAACAACGGGTTCAAACGGACTTTCAAACATTGGTTCATCGACCGTTTCAGAACATCCAAATCAACTTCCGGCGCGGGCACGTCCAACACGACAAAGACGACCAGTTCAGCCGGTCCATCCTTGGCAAATGCAACAGCAGCCGTTTCTCTTACCGCCTCGACCTGGTTGAGAACTCGCTCAATTTCTGACGAACTGGTTTTGATGCCTCCCAGGTTCATCGTATCGTCTACCCGACCGCCCGCCATCCAAATGGAGCGCCCGGCAACCGATGAAGGGTAAGCCTGAAAATAGTCACCGTGCCGCCTGAGGACCAGGTGTTCATTCAACGTGGGGAGTTGATCCGAAATAGGTTTCAAAATGGTCGCGATGCAACAAACGGCTCGACAGGCCAATGGACGGCGGAATCAAGAAAACTTCACCTTCGGTCGCAGGTAGATCATCTTCATCCAGAATAACAAAATCCAGCCCGATTGCCGGCGAATTGAAAGCGGCCGGCACATTCGGTTCAGTGACCACCGACGTAATATAACCACCCCCGATTTCCGTGCCGCCACAATACTCAATCACCGGCTTCATCTGGGCTAATGCCGAAAGGTAGAACATGTCATCCCGCTGAGAGCTCTCACCTGTCGAACTGAACACGCGGATATTAGACCAATCAAACGCCTCCATCTCACCTGACTTGCGCCATGCCTTGACGATCGTCGGAACGACCCCCAACATCTGAACGCCCGCATCCTGCACGAATCGGCCAAAGCCGATGCCCAGCGGTGCATCTTCGTACAACCCAATCGTCGCGCGGTTAATCAAGCTGGCAAAAATAAGCCAAGGCCCCATCATCCAGCCAAGATTGGTTGGCCAAACACAGACCTGGCCCGCTCGAATATCCTGATGATAATGACCATCAACCGCACATTTGATCGGAGTCAATTGAGTCCAGGGAATGGCCTTCGGCTGTCCGGTCGTTCCCGACGAGAAAAGAATATTGATCGTGTCGTGCGACGAACAAATCACCGGAATGAAATCTTTTTCAGGACTCAGGAAATCGTGCCAACGTTGATCCTGCCCGCGCAATTCCACGGCCGGTTCATCACCGGAAAACCCAATCACGATGGCGGGCAATTCGGTAGCTTCGATAACCTGCTCAAACAACGGCAGTTCTTTACCAGCACGTACTTGGTGGTCGTAGGTGATGACGGCTTTGGCATCGGCCACATTCAGGCGGGTTTCAATTTCAGGTGGTGCAAAGCTGTCTGCAATAGAGACCACGGCACAGCCAGCCTGGACGATGCCCAGGTAAATCGCCACCGACAAACGGGTCATCGGCATGAACACGGCAATCGCATCACCCGGCTGGAAACCGGCCGCGACGATGCTGTTGGAAACTTGATTTGTCAGGCAACGCAATTGTTGGTAGGTCAGCTGCTGGACCGGCTGGCCGGGAGTCTGGAAAACGACGGCAACGTCTTGAGCGTCCGCTTGAAAGCAACTGGCAACAATGTTTAAACGAGCCTCCGGATACCAGCGAGCATGTGCCACGCCCTCTGATTGGTTCAGGACGGGTCCAACCTGGTCAAACAGAATTCCCAGCCGTTCAACT
>JABACA010000052.1 GCA_014237975.1 Mariniblastus sp.
AGCGAAAATCCCTTCAACTCCGGGTGAATGCGTTCCGGCTGAAATGAAAGGCAGTTTTGGCTCAGGGCAGCGTGAAAGGAGACTCCCTCGATCCTGCACCAGGCGTCGACCAATGCCCGTTCGATCAACGCCATGGCGAAGCTGGAGCAAAGGGGTACGGCCGAACGAACACGGTCTTGTTGAAGAAACTCTGTCCTGGTTTGCCACCAACAATCAAACGGCGTGTCGAACTGTGCATTGGCGAGAAACGCATCCCGTGCGGCGCCTACCAAGACCAACAGTTCTTTCAGTTTCTGGCGAGGCTGGACTTCCGTTCGTTTGTCCAGCCAGCCAAACGATGGCCAATCGGCGCTGCAGCCAAATGCCGTTCTTCCATCAGCCGAGTCCAGTCGCACACGCACTTCTACATTCGTTCGCATCCACTCCGGAAACAGGGATTGCCCCTTACCGATGGTAAAGTCCATTCGTGGCGGACAAATGTCGCGAGCAAAAAGATCAATGGAATTGATTCGATAATCCAAATTCGAATCCTCAAATGCAGGCTTGTTGGTTTCAACATGTTACCTTTCGAAGCAGGAGAGCGGAACCTGCGGGCAGCTGATCTCAATGGCACTTGGTTGTCTCGCTCGGTACGGCCAGAGTCCAGTTGTCGCCAACCCGCCCACGTGGTGGCCCGGTTCGATAAGCAAAAAGCTCCCGTCCCTTCGCCAAACCTGTGCACCGTCATTATTTCAATCGATTAATCGTATTGTACAGGTCAAGGGAAATCGGCATCCCATCCGCCGCTTTGATTTCGGCCCGAATGTTCATTTGCATGACTGGTTTCAGCGGGGCAAACATCAGTGTCACGGTTTTCGAATCCTCAGACAGATTGACCTGGCTGACTTCAAGTCGGTCGTGTCCAACCTGCTGCGGATTGGAAACCCGGTAATGGTCCGAGCCGTACTGTTCACCATAGCGGTAGTTCCACTGTTCAACGTTCCAGGCGGATTGCTGGACGGACTCCGGATCGAGTGGCTGGGGAAATTCAATTTCGATCGTATTGGATTTCACTTGAAAGCCGGTCGGCTGATAGAATTTTTTTCCTGTCGCGCGAATGCGTTGAAAGCAGCCGTCTCGCACGGCCGCCGTTTGCCAGCCATCGAGCCCGCAAACGTAGAGGTGTCCATCGCGAGGATTAAACCGTCCCCGCATGCTGCCCGAGAGAAACGGGGTCGTATCCAGGCGATAAGCGGCCGCTTGCCAAGTTTCACCATCCAACTGTTGTGGAAGAACCACGTTGGCCGTACAGCGGCCGTAGGACAAATGGATCATGTTTCCATTGAGGGGGCCCCAGCTGTCGCTTTCAACCCAAACCTGTCCACCCGCCGAATTGTCCATTTCACGCGGCAGCCAGATCAAGGGCGGGTCATAAATCTCCGGTTTGATTTGACGGCGATGCGTCGGCATGTGACCGTAGAAACCACCTGGGCGAACGACATCGATCCGTGTGGATGGGATCCAGTTGCCTTCGTTGTCAGCCGACGTAATCACGCCGCCAGGGCTGATCCCCATCCCATTGGCGTGCCGGTAACCGGTGGCAAAGACGTCCATCGACTTGCCGGCAGCATCGACTTTCAACATGGTTCCCCCGTGGGGCGGTGTTCCACCTGACTTGATAAAGTAAAAGTTGCCGTCTGGATCCGTCTCCAGGCTCATCGCGTAGGCGTGGTTTTGGCCCGTCACGACCAGGTCTTCGTTAAACGTATGGTGAAAAGTGACCTCTCTCATACCGTCCAAATGTTGGTAACCGGGAAACTCAAATCGGATAATCCGGTCGCGGCACATCACGTACGCATCCCTGGCAACCACTTTCAGGCCGAGCGGTTGATAAAGTCCTGTCGCAATTCGCTTCCAGAGCAATTCGTCCAGGTCTTCATCGATGCCTTCTACCAGCCAGACATCCCCATGGGCCGTACAAACAACCGCTCGACCATTTGGCAAAAAGTCGAAACCACTCACGAACATCAGCGCGTTGTACCGGTTCTGGTAAGGAATCGTAATCGTATCTACGGCAAATGGTCCGTCCGACTTGCCGAGAACTCCCCGGGTTTTGATCGGTGGTCCCCAGCGATTTTCAGCCTTTGGACTGGCGCACGGTTGAAGTGTTTTCAGTCGATCGTTCCCCATTTTCCCATCCGGCGAAACGTGGTAGGCAAACTGCCAACCGGTGCGGGCCAAGCCAACATCCAAACTTAATGTTCCATCATTTAATTGGGCCCGGTCTGTGGGGAAATAAACCCAGTCGCCTTTCTGTTTGCCCAGGTTCAGTTCAAATCTGGTTTCTGCGGCAAGACCCTCCGTTAAAAACTCATGTTTGATCACGGGCATTTCATCAACCAGCTCGACCTCCACGGTTTCATCGAGCTGCATTGATTCCACGTTCGAAAACGCTTTGGGAAAGCCGACATGGTGCCGAAAGTGAATGCCCCGCTGCGTTGCCGCAAATCCACGCAACCGAAAATCGGCCGCGACCGACTTGCCGTCTTCCTTTGTTCGCCAGCCGGCTTGATCATCACACAGGTACAAAATCTGCCCCGCCACGCTGGGCGTTTTCAAGATCCCGAATCGGGCCGGCGGCAGGGCCAGGAAATCGCCTGACCAAACGGCTTCCACGCGAAACGTTTCCGTGTTGTAGAGCCAGTGACATCTCTTTTCGGGATCCCGACGGGCGATCGCCTTGGGGATAACTCCACGGCCGGGAACCCGAATCGAATTGCAAAAGATCGGACCCGTGTCCATTTGAGAAAAACGACTGTCGATCCAGTCGGCATCGGTTTCATTCTCGTAGGGAAACCGGGAATCCTGGCGACTCTTGGGAGTCCACTTGTCTAGGTACTCTTTTTCCAGTCGGGTTCGGATATACGTCGTCTCCTGTGCGAGCTCCGACCGGTCGACCACGTTGCTTGCCGATTTTGCATTGAAGTTCCAATGACCCAGCGACGCTGTCGTGGATCCTGCCGCCTGCTTGATGACAACATCGTCAATGAACCCGTCGCAACCAAGCTGCTCAGACGCCAGGGCTCCAATGGTCATCGGTCCCGACGTGGCGTTGTTCACTTTGATCGGTTCGACTTGTTGTTGTTTGACTTGCTTGCCATCGACAAACAGCAGGACCTGGCTGCCGTCGAACTGGGCTGCCACCGAATGCCATTGCCCGTCGCAAACGTCGACTCCTGATTTGATTTCAGCAGGGGAAAAACCGGGCAGGTAAAGACTCAGCTCCCCCGACCCGGCATACGTATAAAGCTCCCAATGCTTCTGACTCGGTTTCGGATGTTGGGCAACCAGGATGTTAAAATTCGTTTTGGAAAACAGCTGGGTGCGACACGAGACTTCTCGGTTTTTCAAAGCGCCGTTTTCGTTGCCGGCCGTAACGCGAAAGTAGCCCGTTCTCGCATCGAGCGCCCGGTTATCATCTGCCACAGCAGCCAGCGATTCCCCACCGGACACGCTGGTTTGAACATTTCGTTTGGCCGTCCAAACCACGGCATTGCGGATCATGCGACTTGTGCCGGGCGCGCGAAGCGACTCGGCCGAATGACCCAGCACCGTTTGAAAGACTCGTCCTTTACCATAGTTATAAACGAACGCGATCGGCTCGGATTGCTGGGTTACATTGCTCTTGGCCGTGGCCAGAACTTCAATCGGCAGGTCACCGGCCTGCTGGTAGTAAAGTTCGTCCATGGTTTCAAATGGCTCGATGCCCGACATGATGGGGTGTTCGGCTTTTTCCACTTGTACTTGGAAGCGCCCATAGGCATCATGCCCACTCTCACCATGATCCCAAGCGCGACGGCAAATCTTGCGATACTCGGGCCAATCGGAATCGCCCGCCTCGGGCAGGGAAAAGTGAAAGGCACCATTGGCAAAGTGAACCAGCACCAGCCCGCCGCCACGATTCAGAAACCGCGTGAAATTTCGCTTGGCTTTTTCACTGAGTCCGGGCTTTTGCCAATTGCAATAGTTGAAAACGATCGAGTCATAATTTTGCAGTCGCGGATCCTCGAGCAGCGCGATGGTACTGGTATCAACGGCGAGGCGTGAATCCTGCCGCAACGTATCCACTAAAACTTCGGTCGTCGATCTCCATGCGTGGGCAGGGTGGTTATCGCCCGTGATAATAGCCGTATTGATCTTCTGGTCGTCCAGAAAGTCGACTTGGCCTGCAGGCGTCGATTGCTGTTTGGTAATGACACCCCGCGGTGGCACATCGATTCCGGCCGTCCACAAGATTGCGTTTTCCACCATCTTGCGAAAGCTGGGTTCCTGCCAGTTTTGAAAGAAGTGTCCGCCGGTAAAACCAAATCCTCGCCCGCCTGCCTGTCGCTCAAAGGCCCAGGCAACCGTTTGCAATTCCGGTTCATCCGGTGCGCGGATCTGAATGATGGGAGTCACATGCCCCATTTCTTCGTCGGCAAACTGCAGGTTGTAATAGAACTCCTCCTTCAGCGGAAACCGCTTGACGCCTTTGGCCACCGGATGCTGGGGGCTGGCCACAAGACAGTCCGACTGGAAAGTGTCAATTTTAGAAAACCAGAGTCGCGGTTCGGGACCCGTTTCGTAATCAAAGTAACCGCCCGTCCATTTCAGCACTTGATCACGATGTTGTTCGGGCCAAAACGTCGACCAATGAATCAGCACCAGCCCGCATCCCCGATTCATTTGCCGTTCCACTTTGGCTAATCGATCCCCTACAAGAAAAGGGTGTGCAGCAACCGCTCGGTCCGACCCGTCCGAAACAAGCAAAATGGTATCCGCATCATCCAGAGTAGTGTCGTCTTCCGGCCAGCCGTGGTAGTGAACCTCGACTCGGTAATTAAGTCGCTCTTCAAAAGGTTGCAGATCCCGCAACAACAGCTCCACTGTTTTCTGGTACTCGTGCGTGCCTCTTGGGTGACCTTCATCCATTTCACCAGCCAGCAGGACAATCTTTTTGGGCTGTTGCGCGTCCAGTTGTGCCACGAATGAGCAAAATAAGAACAGTGCCATTGAACATCGGAGTAAAGCGACAGCGCGCGTATTACAATACATACAATTTTCTCGACACGAAAATGGACAGGCGTGATCGTTCGTTTCAAAACAAGTTTAACACAGCCACCGACAATCCGGAGCGTCCGATTTTCTCACTGAAGCTGAAAAGCGAACCCAGAAAAAGAGCGTTACGGTGATTTGACAAAGCCCTGTTAGCGCGACATGTAAACGATCACGGATCGTGTGAGCGGGAGCTGTGTGTCAGCGGCTTTACGCCTGTTTAGAATTCAGAATAATGGATCGGCGTGTTTCTGGAAATTTCTCGGGCATCCCGATCGTCCAATGCCGCAGCGGCCGCAATCAGAAAATCCGGTTTTTCACTAGATCATTGCCCGTAGCAAAACAGCCGTGGGGCGTGTGGATGCGAGAAATTGACTACCGTTGAGGTTTTCTTTCTGCCGGTTTTGCACGTTGTGTTGGCGAGGTTACAATACGGTGCTAGTTTGTCCAAAACTGGTTTAGGCTTTTGGCGGGAGTTGATATGAATGGCGAACAGCCGCACACCGAAGGAAAAAGCACCAAGCTCGCTATTGTCAACCGATTTCACGCAATGCTGGAAAACGGCATTCCTGTCCGCGAGATCACCGTTCCGGCGTTAATGGACGAATTGCCCTGGTCACAAGCGACGTTCTACCAAAGTTTCAACACGATCGGCGATGTCGTGATGCCTCTGCTCTTAGAGATGCAAGAGGCTGCCATGGAACGGTCGAAGGCTTGGTATGAAGATGACGGACGGCCACTGCTGGAACGGCTCGACGAATCGATCGTTGGCGGTGTCGATGTCTTCCATGCTTACGGCAGAGTCATGAAAGCAATCATCGACTGTGCTGGGCAAGATGAAACGATCTACGAAATGTGGACCCAGCTGGCGCGTTATTATGAGGCGGACATCCGCAACAACATTGAAAGCCAACAGGCGGCCGGCCAGATTCGCCAAGGATTGGACGCTGGCAATGCGGCAAACTTTTTGGTCTACGGCAGTATGTGGCAATATATCTTGCATTTTGGCGGGCCAACGAAGTCCCCGAAAAAACCTGTCGTTGAGACGTTAATACAAGCTTGGCGTTCTCTCTTGTACCTGAAGTGAATCCACCAGCCTGCTTGATGCATATCGAAGACCGCAGCGGATGCTGGCTAAATCTCCCACCACAACCGAAGAGTTTCCATCGTCACCACTTTGGCATGCATGGCGAAACCAACACTAAAGCCTGTGGAATAATTGCAATATTTGGCTAGAGTTTCTATTTAACGGCCCGAGAGGCAAGCCGTTTTTGTCTACAATTACGGGCTGAGTTTTCGTAGAACCATTGACTGAATTTAGGACGCGGCCAATATGACCAATCCCCAGCGCTCGGTTAACAACCAGTCCGGCGAACACCGTCGCAATGGAAACCAATACTCGATCACACCGGAAGAAATCGAACAGTTCTCCCGGGAAGGATACCTGAGTTTAAACGGGTTCTTGACCGAACAGGAAACGGCACCACTCGACCCCTGGTTTGATCACTTTGTTCAGGGAAAAGAACCGGGAATGGAAAAAGATTTCTGTGACATGAGCCAGCCATACGGAACACCTGTTGAAGAGTTCCGACTGGTCAATGCCATGCTTCCCAGCAAGTATCGTTCCGAGCTTGTTAATAACATTTTCTATCAAGTAGCTCAGAGTGTGGCAGACCAGTTGTATACCGGCACCGCGGTAATGGACTACGAACAATTCCTGGCCAAAAAGCCGCAAAAAGAGCAGGCTGAATTCGCCATGCACCAGGACCTAGGCTATTGGCCAAAAACCGAGAACACCTGGACCGCCACGTTTTCACTGGCGTTGAGTGATTCGGATCTTGAAAACGGCTGTTTGCAAGTTTGCCCGGGAACCAACAAAGAAACAGAATTAAGAAAACACCAGCCCAAAGATGAGGGGCGTGACGACTCTCACACGCTGGTGATTGAATCCAAGGCTACGGACAAGGTGGTTTATCTACCTGTCAAACGGGGTGCCGTAACCATTCACGATGAACGAATCGTTCATGGCTCGGGAGGCAATACGTCCAGCCAGTGGCGAAAGACCTATGTCATGGCGTTTCGTGACGAGCAAACGGTACAGCAGGAACGGGCGATTGGGTTCACACATTCCCATAATGACGACGTCAACTGGGACGAAATCATTCATTGAACCTAGCTCACCTCGATCGGGTCGGCAGTCCTGAATGGGGTGCTGACTGGAAGCCGGACGTTAAACATGGCTGTTGGGGAGCGTGGTTGAAAACCGAACGATTCTTGATTCTACTTGGGACCTGGTGCTTTTTACTGACCCTGGCAGGCGAAAACGCTTGCCTGGTTACCAGCTGCTCCAAACCCATTGAACGGAAATGGAATCCTGACCCAAGGTCGACGCAGAATGACTGACAGCGATCAACCATTCGAAGACGTTAATGCACTGATCCATAAATTAACGACTGCGCAGAACGAGTCCAGCAGGCGCGACAACAGCCGTCAACCACACAGTCTTTTGTTGTTGATCCAGCCATTGGATCTCGATTTCCAACCGGTTGGAGATCCCTTTCGCGCGTTGTCTCGAGACATCAGTCTTACCGGTGTTGGCTTCCTCAACCTGGAATCCGTCAAATACGAGTTCGTCCGGGTTTCGTTGTTGGATTTCAACGCCAGCCTGGTCGCCCGAGTTCGCCATTGCTCCAGTATCGGCAAGGATCACCCCCTGTACCTGGTCGGTTTGGAATTTATCGACGGCCAGCTCTGAGCGGGATGACTGAGGTCAGGACATCAAGACCAGTGTTTTGAGTCTTTGGTAATGCGCTTTGGTTTCCGTAACCGATCGGCGCTTAACGGCATCTTCGATCTTAATCGAGATCTCGGAAAGTTGTGGCAAACCGACCGTTCCGCCCGTTCCCTTGATCCAGTGGGCGAGTTGGCCAATGGCAATAAAATTCTCCTCTTCAATCGCTTGGCCCAATTCTGGCAATCTGATTCTGACTTTACCAATGAACTTTACCGAGAGCGACTTGAACGGTTCATCGACCGGATACTGCAGCAATTGGATCGTCTCGAGAATTTCGTGTTCCATGTTGTCGGTCGCCCCGACAGTTGACAGCTGCCGCGATGGGACGCATTGAGTCACTCCGTTGGTGTCGGGTTGTTGGGCCTGATAAATAGCATCCAGTTTCTCCAGCAACACATCGAAATTGATTGGCTTGGAAACATAGTCATTGCATCCGGCTGCCAAGCATCGGTGCTCGTCGCCTTTCATCGAATTTGCCGTCAAGGCGATAATCGGCCTGGTGAATCCGCCTTGTCGGAGTTTTTCAGTGGCGCTGTAACCATCGAGAACCGGCATCTGCATGTCCATCAAAACCACATCAACGGTGCCAGGCTGTTGCAGTCGATCCAATGCCTGTTGGCCGTTTTCCAGTGTTTCGATCGTGGCGCCCGCTTCTTTGAGAACAATCTTGAGCAGTTCTCGATTGGTTTCAGAATCATCCACCACCAATGCCTTCAATCCGTGTAGCTGGACGGAACTCCAGGCAGTGTCATGCCGCAGCCGATCAAGTTCCTGGAGATAGCCATTGCCAACCGTTTCGCTATGGCTCAATGGGCCGACAGGCAGCCGTACCGTGAAGCTGCTGCCATGGCCTGCCGAACTCTTGACCGACATCGATCCGCCAAGGATTTCCATCAATCGGTGGCTAATAGACAATCCCAAACCGGTCCCCCCAAAGCGACGGGTGGTCGAAGAATCTGCCTGCGTAAACGGGTCAAATATTTTTTGCAGTTGGTGGTCGGTCATCCCGATACCCGTATCACGGATTTCAATAACGAGTTGATTGCTGGTCGAGTCAAACCTCATCTCCACAACAACCTCGCCGTCTTCGGTGAACTTGACTGCGTTACCAATGATGTTGGTTAGTATTTGTCGCAGGCGGGTCGGATCACTGACGATCGTTCGGGGGATTTCACCATGAATACGGAGTCCCAGTTGAATCCCTTTTTGAACAGATCGGGCCCCCAGCGTGGCCAAAACGTCTTGGGCAATTTGTATCGGTTCGCATTCAATCGCCTCGACCTCGATCTTGTCTGCTTCAATCTTGGAAATATCCAGCAGGTCATTGATCAGCTGGAGCAGGTGATTGCCGCTGGCGTGAATCGTCTCCAAGTTGCGATTTTGCTCTCGGGGGTTCGTGACCACGCCCCGGAGCATCAATTCGGTAAAACCGATCACGGCAGAAATCGGTGTGCGGATTTCGTGGCTGATCCTCGCCAGAAAACTGCTTTTTGCCGAATTGGCCGCTTCCGCTTCGTCGCGGGCAAGTTCAAGATCCGTCTGTGTTTTCCTCAGTTCATCGGCCGTAATTTCCAGCTCACGAGAGCGGGTTTGAACCGCTTCCGTTCGTTCCAGAACTTTCTGTTCCAATGTCTGGTTGAGCTCGGCAAGCTGTTCAAAACCACTTGCTTTCTCCAGCGCCGCACCTGCAGCACTGGTCAAATAGTCGGCGATTCGGATTTCGTTTTCACCGTAAAGTCCCTTCAAGAAATCATTGGCTACATAGATGCATGTTTCCGCCCGGTCGTTGACCGTGATCGGGCTACACAGAAAACCGCCCGTATTTTTCGAATTGACTCCGTGTTTGAGCACATGTTCAACGTCGCGGACCACCGTTTTTCGAGTCGCCATTGCCTCGTGGACCAGTTCCGGATCAAACTTTTCGTCCGTTGGGCCGCTAATAATTGAATAAGTGTCTTGATGGGCCTGGATGATCAATGTCCGTTGGCCGCGCAATAAGCTTTGACTGGCTTGCATGGTACGTTGAAGTATTAGTTCGCGGCGCATTGTGGAAGCGATCTCTCGGCCGGAGCTCAAGAGTGTGTCAAACCTGTCAACCAGTGAAATCGAGGTTTCTTGATCCTCTTCCGCAACAGAATGTCGCAACGCTTCGAGTTGCAATGTTGCCGTGGCGGCCATTTCCTCTGATTCAGGCCAGCGCAGTTCTCTACCAATGGCCCCGAACATCTGCCGAGTCAATGCCATTTCATAATGGGCATCCTGTTGTTGGGCGACGGCCAAGCTCTCAAGTAGCAGCCTCTTGACTCGCTTTTTCTGACCAGCCAATGCGAAGGCAGCGGCCAATTCACGAAGTGCATGGGGCAACTCATTCTTGAATCGACGAGCCACTTTGACCGCGCGTCTTGCTGACTTTAAAAATTTGTTGATCGCCCGTCGACGAGCCGCCTTGGACTTCAGCGGATTGCATTCCAATTCCATTCGCAGCGCGGATGCCAGCCATGCGTAATTGGGAGTAATGTAAGTGTTGACGACGCCGGCTCGTTCAGCCCGTTGGATCGCCGAGACAAAACACTTAACAGATCGGCTGTACTTGGCCTGGTAAAACAGGTGAATGCCTTCGGCCAGCAGTACTTGGCATTGCCCTTGATGATCGCGCAACGACCGCGAGCGTTCCAGCTGGATGACCTCCTCGGGTATTCGTCCCATCGAAGCCCGCACCCAGACATCGATGATGTTACCGGTCGATTGAAAATCACCGATGGCCAGCGCTGATTGATAAGTTCGTTTTGCCAATTTCAACGCGTCTTTCAGGTTACCCATCCGGTACGTGGCGGCGGCCCATTGGTAGCGGGCGATGTTCATTTCCCAGGCATCACCCGTTCGAACCAGGATCGATTCTGCGCGTTGTGCCTGGTCAATACATTCTTGAAACCGCGACGACGAATACAACAGGATGCTGCAAAAGTTGCGCGACTGGCCTTGTCCCCATACGTCATTCAATTTTTGGCGAATGTCCAGCGATCGGCGGGCGTATTTAATTCCGCGGTTGTGCCAGGGAATCAGGCTCATTCCCGGGGCGTGCTCGGAGTAGGCTTGGGCCAGTTCAAGCGTGGGTGGATATAATTCTGCCAGGTTCATTTCAGAAAAATGCGCCCAGAATGTCTTGTGTTTCCCATGCGTATACCAGTAGCCATAGGCCAACTTACTGAAAATTCGACAGGTGAGTTGATCTGTCTCGCTGAAGACCGATCGCCTGCCGACAAACCACTTGGGGAACAGCGAGTGAATCGCCTGGACCAGCACCTGGCGTCCCAACTGAACCAGCAAATTCAGACGGCCCGCAGGAATCCGATAGCCAAGTTCATTAACGGCTTCCTCGAAAAACGTCACTGCTTTTTCTTTGTTGCCCCGTTTGAACTCCAACTCACCCCGTTTCATTGCTGTACGGGCTTTTTCGGTTGGCGATTTTGCGGAAACCAGGGCACGAACAAACCACTGGTCCGCTTCATCGTAATTCCCCTGCAGCATCAGCACGTCGGCTAATCCGGATTCGACCTGGTGACGTTCTGAACTGACCGTTGTATCAAGTCCACGATCCGCGATCCGCAATAGTTCTTCCGCCGCCATAAGCGAGTATTGCTGGCGGGCTTGTGCCGCCGCCTTGAGGGCAAAGGGCAGTGCTTTCCTGGCATTCCCGGCAGCATCATAGTGGCAGGCAATTTCAAACCAGCGATGCGGTTCATTCCGCTCCAATTGTTGGGCAAAACTCTGGTTCAGTTCTGATCGCTGGTCATAACTCAAGCGCCGTATCAGTGTTTCCCGAATCGAGTCATGGGCAAACGAATAATTACCATCGCGCATCGCCCAAATCAGCCGTTGACTTCGGCACCAGTCAAAGTTGGCTTGTGTCTCTTCGAACGACATGCCTGTCAACTCGACAACCGTGTGACCATCGAACTCTTTGCCGATAATTGCGGCGACCGACAGTTGGTTTAAAACTTGTGCGGGAACTTGTTCCAATCGTTTCAATAGTGCTTCGGCTGCATCTTCGGAGGCCTGGATGTCAGCCAGTTTTTCCGGTTCAATTTTCCAACCATTGTGATGGGTGACCAGCGCTCCCGACTCGACCATGCCACGCAAAATGGCCGAGGCCATGAACGGGCTTCCGGCCGACAGTTTAATGATGGTCTCGATGGCAATCTCCGGCAGGATACCGGCCATCGACTCAACCAAAGCCCGAATCTCTTTGGAATCGAGCGGCTGCAAAGCAATCCGTGTCTTGACCGCAACCCGCTCGAATACTGCCGAGCTGACACCTTCGTTTGGCCGCATGCTCAAAACCAGCGCCGTATGGTTGAGGCGGCTGGATTGGACAAGCTGGAGAATGTCCAGTGAACGGGGATCTAGCCATTGACAATCGTCAATCCAAATCAGAGCGGGCGACTGTTCTGAACCGATCCGCATCAAGACGTTCACCATGGCCTGGTTGACCCGGCTGGCTCCCAGTTCATCGGGCCCAATCAGTTTCTTGGTATGCCAGCCCAACTCCTTTGCAAACTCGGGAAGCACGATGGAAATCTCTTCGCGATAATCAGCCAATTCTTGATGCAACCACGTTTGCTGACTCGAATTGATGGTGACATTCATCGCGAATTGACGAACAATATCCAGCAAGGGGGACATGGGCAGCTGGCCCGCTTGATTGGTGGCCATGCCCCGATAGATCGTTATGCCTTTGTGGGTTGCGTTGCGCAACAGTTCGTGAACCAGCCGTGATTTTCCTACGCCACTGGGACAGCTCACTGTCGCAATCTGGCTGCAGCCGCCACTTGCCATATCCAATGCTTCGTTCAGCTGCTCAAGTTCCGCTGCGCGGCCCACCAGTGCCGGCTCCGTAATGGAAGATCGGGAATCGGATCGGCCAACGACGAAATGATCTAATGAATTTCCCTGGTGACGCGCCTGAATCAAGTGTTCAACATCATTCAGAACGGCTGCGGCAGATTGATAACGGTCGCGCGGCTCTTTCATGAGCAGGTGCGACATGATTTTTCGGAGTACGGGAGAGGCTTCGACATCCAGTCCGCTAAAGTCCGGCGGGGTCGTCAGGTGTTGGATAATAATCTCGCCAACCTGGTTGCCTTGGTAGGGTGTTCGACCAGCCAGCACCCGATACAACAGGACGCCAAACGAATACAGGTCCGAGGAAGGTCCTACATCCTGATCGATCGAACCCGCTAATTCGGGAGATGCATACTCTGCAAATTCAATCGCCTGGGGTTCGTCTCCGGACGGTTGAAGAAAGTCCCAAGGACCGGGGCAATTTAACGCCGCCCGCTGTCCGTCGTAATAGATTGATGACGGCTGCAACGTACCTAACACGCAGCCAGTTTTGTGTACGTCCTGCAGAACACATAGTAAATTGTGTGCCAAGTCCAGCACCTGTTCCAAGTCCAAACATTTCCGGCCCGTGTTGGAGAAATACTCGTCCAGCGTTGGGTAAGAGATGATTTCCTGAGCGCAAAAGACGTATCCGTTTTGATGTCCGGAATCGACTGGTGCCAGAAAGGAACCTGTTTTGATTTTGGCCAACAAACGCAGCTGGTTCTTGAATCGGAAAATACGGTTGTTTGAAAAATATTTTTCTGGCAGGTAGCGTACCAACGCCTTACGACCGTTACGAATGTCACGAACCAAACCGTACTCACCGGGTTGCTGCAGCCGGGACGCTTCCCATGCGGGGTCTTTGACGACCTCGTAATGGGAGAATTGGCGCTCCGGTTTCTTGATGACAGGCTGGTTCATGATCTAAATCAAATCGGCACGGTTGGGATGGTCCAAAGGAAGCGCCACCCGGTGATTTCAGGGATTTCCGTCATCACACGACGCTGCGTTGCCTGGACCCACCAGGTGGGAAGGTAACGGTAACGCCAACTTTGCGGCGTTTACTTGTAGGGGAAAACAGGGTGAACTTTCCAAGCGAATTCGGGATGTCACTTTAAGAATAGGTTTTTCTATATTGCCGGACCATCAAATCTGTTTTGAGTTTTCCCGAGTTAGCAGCAGAGCCGGCGAATTTAACTTGTCTTGGACTATTAAGGTCGCATCATGTCGTTGGAAACCTGTCCGACTTTATCTGCGATGGAGTAACAACTGAATGATCGTTCAAGAGTCGAACGCCATTTCTTGGGAAGCTGATTATCGGGATCGCATTAATCCCAAGCTTGTGACGCGTCTGCTGCGGAAGTCCGTACCTGCCCTGGAGGCATCTGACTGGCATTTGTCGCAAGTCGATTACGGGTTTGTCGAATCGGTATTGCCATTGAACCAGGCGACCACCAACCAGCATGGAACCCATCAGGCTGCCTTGATTTCATTATCGGCGGATTATACCGGTGGCACCGCTTTGGCAAGTTTGCTCAGCGGGGTTCCGATGGCTGGCGTCCACCAATGTAAACCGGCCGACTCAGCTTCGTTATGGCTGGCAGCCATGGATGTTAAATACCTGCGGCCCAGCACGGGTCACTTGACGGGGCGCTGTCGGATCGACGAAAAGACAGCCGACAACATCGTTTATCGATACTCTCGGGGCAGGCGCATACTGGCCTCCTTAACGGTCACTTTTGAATCAAACGGTGAGCTCGTAGCCGAGGGTGTCTTGAAGTACTTTGCCCAGCCCACAAGTCAACTGCTCGACAGCACCAGTAATCGTTCCTTGTTGTTTCGCCAGAAAATTAAAGCGTCCGCCAGGATGATCGCCGGCGTTCGTGCGGGGCAGGATCTAAACTGGAACCAAAACTCCGAACCGGGACAACGGTTGCGGATTGACTGTCCCCATGCGGTGATTGCCGCTGGACCGCATGGCCAGTTACTGGCTGCGCGGTTACGCAAAGCCTTGCCCCAGCTTACGGATATGGTCATCGCGCGAACCCAACACATTGATCACACGATTCGCAGCACGCCGGGAATGCGACAACTGGTGCTGATTGGAGCCGGCCTGGATATGCGGGCGTTCCGTCACGCGATCCGTCGCCCCGACCTGATGTGTTTCGAGATGGACCTGCCAGAAATGCTGGAGGAACGCGATCGAGTCATCCAAGAAATTGACCCGCATGAATCTTTAAAACGATGTTGCCTAACGGTTGATTTCCTGAAAGACGACTTGGCGGAGGTGCTGAAAAATTGTCCGGAATTTGACCCCACTCTACCGACGGTCTTTGTCTACGAAGGCTGTTCGATGTACTTCGAGGAATCGGTCAATCGCCGAGTTGTTCAAAGCTTGATGAAGATGATGCGGAATCCTGATTCTCGACTGTGGATTGATTTTGTAACACAACAGTCGGTCGAGGGTCGTACGAAGGTTCCCGAAATAACTGATTTCCTGATTCGGATGGACGACCTGGGTGAATCCTTTATTTTTGGTTGCGATCAGCCCAGTCAATTCCTGGAATCGTGTGGTGTGCCGGCTTGCGAAGTGGTCGGTTCCGGAGACTTCCTCAGCGCCAAGGCGAACGGCGGTAAGACGGATCCTGTCTACCAGGTTTACAATTTTACCGTCAGCCGCGGTTCTGATTGCAGCCACCGTTCTGATTGCGACTCCCGCACCAACAAGCCGCGCTGAATGGCGGCCGGATCACAGCCGGTCTGGTAATTCACAGCTGGTCACACTGCCCAACCCGTTCATTGCACTTTATTCGGGATGAACCGTGGTTGGTTCGACCTTCCCGCATGGACAGTCGTTCAGAGACCATTTAGACTCGGTTCATACTGACCGAGGATGCCGGATAACGAGTGATATGATCTATAGTATTGACCCCCGTCTCAAACCGATTTCTGACAAAATCGAAGCCCGTCAACGACTGGACATGGAAGACGGTTTGCTGATGTATGACCCTGATATCCCGGTTAATGACCTCGGGCAACTGGCTAACCTGGTCCGCGAAAGAATCAATGGCAATGACGCCTATTACAATATCAACACTCACCTGAACGCGACCAACGTCTGTGTTTACCGCTGTATCTTTTGCGCGTTCCGGTCCGACCTGAGAAGCTCCAAGGGATACGTGATGTCCGATGAGCAGGTCCTGCAACGCGGACAGGAAGCCGTCAAGAACGGCTGCACCGAAATGCACATTGTGGGTGGCCTGCACCACCAGAAAAAATTCGACTGGTATTTAAACCTGTTGCAAATCCTGCATGATGCCTACCCTCAGCTGCATCTCAAAGGATGGACCGCGGTAGAGATTAACTGGTTTGAATTTCTGACAAAACTGCCAACGGCTGAAATCCTGACGCAACTTGAAGATGCCGGGCTGGGCAGCATGCCGGGTGGAGGGGCCGAAATCTTCCATCCCGAAGTTCGCGATCAGATTTGCGAACACAAAGCGGACGGGACCAACTGGATACACATTCATCGCACGGCTCACCAGTTGGGTATTCGAACCAATTGCACGATGCTATATGGGCATGTCGAAAAACCATTCCACCGGATCGACCACCTGATCCGCTTGCGGGAGTTGCAAGATGAAACGGGCGGTTTTCAGACCTTTATTCCGCTCGCATTCCATCCGGAAAATACCGGCTTGTCCCACATCAAAAAACCGACGGCCCTGATGGACCTGCGAACCATTGCCATTAGCCGGTTGATGCTTGACAACATTCCCCATATCAAGGCTTACTGGATCATGTTGGGCATCGGAACGGCTCAAACCGCGCTGTCCTATGGTGCCGACGACCTCGACGGCACGGTCAGGCATGAATTGATCTACCACGATGCGGGTGCAACAACCCCCGAGTTCCTGTCGGTCGAACGAATCGAGCACCTAATCCGCGAGGCGGGTCGGGATCCGGTGGAGCGCGATACGCTATACCGAACGGTCCAGCGGGACGATACCGACCGGTCTGTCTGGACCCTGGGAGAAAAAGTTGCCAGTTCCGTTTAAACCGAATACCATGGTGGGGGATTGCTGCGCCACCCTTTAACATGTTTCCTGTAAAAGAAACCGCGTCGACCATGACCGATTCGCCAAACCGAAACGAAAATCCATATTCGGCCTCACAAGCCGATCTGTCACAGCCGCAACCAGTCGGGGACCAGGAGGGTGACGTCACCGGCGGTGTTATCCCGTATAAAAATCCTCATGCCCTGATCGGTTATTACTTGGGCTATGCTGGTCTGTTGCCAGTGATTGGCATCCCGTTTGCCATTGCCGCCATTTGCCTGGGAATCATGGGACTGAAAAAACGTCGGGCCAACCCGGTCATTCGTGGTTCGGCGCATGCCGTCTTCGCGATTGTCGCGGGATGCTTGGGTCTATTGTGCGGGGCCGGTTTCCTGGTACTGTTTTTCGGCTTGGCTTTCTCTTAGACATGTCAATCCGCGTTGCCGCTTAGCGCCGATGCTCCTGGCGAACTCCAGCGGTTGGTTGAGGTCTACGAGTAAAGGTATCTTTGGTACGCCTCAACGGCCAACTCGTCGCAGCGGTCATTTTCCGGGTGCCCACTATGGCCTGCAACGCGGGTGTACTTGACGGAATGTTTTGAAATCAGCACATCCAGCTGCCGCCAGAGCTCCTCGTTCTTGACCGGTACCAGCTTGTTTTTCTCCTTGCGTTTCCAACCGTTGCTCTTCCATTTATGCATCCATTCGGTGATTCCCTTGCCGACGTAAACGCTGTCTGTAAACAGTTCAACACGACATGGACGTTTGAGGCGCTGCAGTCCCTGGACCACCGCTTCCAATTCCATCCGGTTGTTGGTCGTTTCAGGCGAGCCGCCCGATTCCTCGGACTGATGTCCGGTGGGCAAGTGCCGCAGAATAAAGGCCCAACCACCGGGGCCCGGGTTACCGCTGCAGGCACCATCGGTAAAGAGACTGACTTCAAAGGCTTGGTTGGTTTTTGTCATTTTTTGAAACAGCTTGGCGTTAGCGATTCTCGACCGGCGGAGGCGTTAAGGAAGACGGGGGTCCAGGTTCCGTCGGAGGTGCGTTTGATTCACTGGCCACTTGATCTGTCTGGCCCGAGTCGGCTGTCGATGGCTGTTCCATCAAACTGGTGCGGGCAAAATCAACCCGCTGGTTCTTGGTGATCTCATTGATCGTTTCGGTAATCTCCGAGTTGATGCGTGGTGCCAAACTTAAACTCCAGGGCAAGGTGACCGTGAAGGTTGATCCTTTACCCAGCTCGCTATTGAGCCGGATCGAGCCGCCCAAAAGTTTACACAACTCTTTGACGATGGAGAGTCCCAGTCCGGTACCTGAAAATTCACGCGTCAAGGCATCCGAACCGATCGCCGAGGGTCCTTGGCGGAATTTCTCAAAGACGATTTCCTGGTCGTCTTCGGCAATGCCGACGCCCGTATCGGTCACCTTGATCATCATTTCTTCGTCGGCCGTTTGTTCGACCGTGACATTGATCCGGCCTCCCTCCGGTGTAAATTTGATGGCGTTGGACAGCAAGTTGGTCAAAACCTGGCGGATCTTAATTTGATCCTGGAAAGCACCGGGCAGCCCGTCTTCTGAGCACAACACAAGTTGAATGTTCTTTTTCTCAGCCAGGCCACGGACCATGTCACAGAGGTTCGACGCCAACTGTTCAATTTTGAACTCGACCGGAATGGCTTCCATTTTACCAGCTTCCAGCTTGGCAAGATCCAGAATGTTATTGATCAAATCCAGTAACAAGCGGCCCGATTTGCGGATGTTGGACGCGTAGCGTTTTTGGCGATCCGATAACGTATCGGTGTCTTCGAGGATTTCCGAAAAACCGATGATGCTGTTCAGGGGGGTCCGCAGCTCGTGGCTCATGTTAGCCAAGAACTCGCTCTTCACCTGATTGGTTTCGTAAAGTTTCAAGTTCAGCTGCGCTTGCTCGTCTACTTTTCGGTCGAGGTCGTTGTTGGCGCTTTGTAGCGCCATTTGGGAATCCAGCAGGTGACGCAACATCCGGTTCAGCGATCTGGCCAACTCTTCAAATTCATCGGCCGTGTTCAATTCAGCCCGAACATCCATCCGCCCATGCCCGACCTCTTCGGTAACATCCCTGAGATGTCGCAAGGGCTTGACGATGACGTAGCGAACAATCAAATACAGAGCCATCATGGAAATAAACACGGTGACAATGGCAACCGTCATCAAGATGGCCCGCGCCTGGGTGATCGCGTTTTTCGCTTCGGTTTGCGGCAGCTCAATTCGGAAAAATGAAATCGGTGTTTCGTCCAGCTGCTCGACCGCTTCCTCTCCCGCCAATTCCATCGAACCCTGGTCGCTCAAATGGCACAGCATGCAGGTCGAATTAAAAATCATGGGGGTGTAATAAATGTACTTCTCGTCATCTGTAAAACGATAATGTGATTCGCGATTGACCTGCTTGATCAATTCGGCGTAACGGGCAGACTCTTCGGGGGTCAGTGGTTTTTCCAGGTTGACGAGCTTCTTGTTTTCTATGTGCTGAAGCTGGGCCGCCAAGGGTATCATCTTGGCCAGCTTGCTCCTGTCCTGTTTATCAACCTCGCTCGGACGCGTGTCTTGCCTGACGGACGTTCGCGACAGGGCCACCATGCTCGCCTGAAATTCATTGGTTTGTACATGGTCAGAAAGCCCTTCAAAAACAGCCTTGTTGCCATAAATCTTGTCGGTTCGGTCTCGAGCCTGATTGATCATGTGTTCTTCGAGCAAGTAGACCGTGGTCAAACTTCGAGACTTGTCGACCAAACTATTGAGAATCTGGTCCTCCGTGATGCGGCTGACCCAAAAGAATGCAGCGCCAATCAGGATCAACAAACAGACACCGAACAAAATCCGGATTTTGCGTTCCAGACTGGATTCGCCAAGTACACGTTTAATAGAGCGATAGGACATTTAAAAAGTTCGATGCCACTCAACTGAAAAAGTCGATTCCCCGTTAGCTGCATTGTAGAAGCCCAACAGATGGCTCACTAGATCATTTGTACCAATGTTCCGGATAGCGCTCGATTCCAGTCCTGTTTTCAACCATTTACCGGTCGAAAACTGACGGCTACACCGACAGCAGCCTAAGATGCTGTCTTTTTTTACTCGTGGTTCGGTTACGGTCGACACTCAAAGCATGTCCATCGGGTCAATATCCACGATCCACTGGACATTTTCGGATGTTTGAATCCTGGCCGATGCCCGTTGGATGACGGGTTGTAAATGGCAATCGGGCCCGCTGCGGATCAAGACATGAAAGCGGTATTTGCCGCGCAGTTTTTCCACCGGAGCCGGGGCCGGTCCAAGAACGATAATTTTCTTTTCCAGTTCCTCGGCAACCTGCTGAATCACGTCGGCAATGTGTTCACTAAATTGTTTGGCTTTTTCCTGTGATTCACTTCGGATCACGATCCGGGCTAACAAGCCGAAGGGCGGATAACCAAACTCCTGTCGACTTGGCAGTTCACCTTGGGCGAATCCCAGGTAGTCGTGACTCTTGGCAGCGATAATGGCGGGATTGTCGGGACTGAACGTCTGAACCAAAACCCGTCCTCCTTTGGGTCCCCGTCCACTACGACCCGCCACTTGGGTCACTAGCCCGAACGTCCTTTCACTGGCACGAAAATCAGGAAAATGCAGGGCCGTGTCTGCGTTAACAACGCCGACCAATGTGACATTTGGAAAATCGAGACCCTTGGCAATCATCTGGGTGCCCAGCAAAATCTTGATCTCGCCCTCGCGAAAGCGGGACAAGGCCAATTCGTGGCTGCCCGGCTTTCGCATCGTATCGGTGTCCATCCGCATACAGGGAATATCCGGAAAGATTGCCTGGACCTCTTGTTCGAGCTTTTGCGTGCCGATACCTGCAAAGCGAATGGCCGCATAGCCACATTCGCTACAAGATTGCGGTTCTGGCATCTGGAAATCACAATAGTGGCAAACGGCTTTACTGCCATCCCGGTGATGGGTCATGGGGATGGAACAGTCGGGACAATATTCAACGTGGCCACAGCCCGGACATTGAATCCGAGTTGCAAAACCGCGTCGATTAAGCAGCAATATTACCTGGCCCCCTTGGTTGATAGCGCTACGGATTTCCTGTCGCAGCTTTTGACTGATGGCGCCTCTTGATTTTCGATTGCCAAAATCAACCCTCAGGTCAATGGTCGCCACGTCGGGCAATGGCAGATTCAGAACACGGCTGGGCATGCTTAATAATTTGAATTCACCCGTTTGTGCTCGGTGCCAACTATCAAGGGCAGGAGTCGCCGATCCCAGGATGATCGGAATTTTAGCCTGTCGTGCGCGCCAGACGGCCACTTCCCTGGCATGGTATCGAGGCGCCTTGTCCTGTTTAAAAGAACCATCGTGTTCCTCGTCCAGCACAATCAAACCGAGGTTGGGAGCCGGTGCAAAAATGGCACTCCGCGCACCAATGATGACTTGGACATTACCATTGACAATTTCATTCCAGTGCCAGGCCCGTTGCGCGGCCGTCAAATGACTATGCAGCACGGCTACCTGGTCAAACCTGGCCCGAAATCGTTGCCGTGTTTGGGGTGTTAAACTAATCTCAGGAACCAGTACGATCGCCTGTCGCCCAAACTCGACTGCCTTCTGAATCGCCCGGATGTAGACTTCCGTTTTCCCGCTACCGGTGATGCCATGCATCAAGAATCCCTGATACTCACCCCGATCGACCACTTCGTTGATGGAATGCAAGGCACGTTGTTGATCGGTATTCAGAATAAGGTTCTGTTCTTTTTCTTCTCTTGGAATAACGTGCGACACGGAGCGGACTCGTCGTGAGGAACTGATGACCAGTCCTTTTTTGCGCAAAGTTGTAATGGGTCCTTGTGTGCAACCGACGGTATCTGCCAGCTCGCGGGGTGTCCAATCCGAACCGCCCGCTGCCAGCGCCTCTAATATGGCTCGCTGTTTCGGCGGCAGAGCCAGTTTCGGCAACTGTTCGGAAACCCCTTCGGCCAATGCCAGGAATAACATTTCTCGAGTTCCACTGCCATCGCGGATGCCCGGCGGAACGACCGTTTCGATCACGTTGCCCAAGGGACAAACATAGTAATCGCTGATCCACTTTGCTAATTCCAGCAGCGGCCCATTAATAATGGGCCGCTCATCGACCACACTGGCCAGTGGTTTAAGTCGCTGCGGGTTGACCGTCGACGCCTGGGCATGGAAAGGCCCGATCACGTCAACGCAATAAGCCTGCCTAAACCGGTTACCACGTCCCAGTGGAACCGTAAGTCGCACGCCGGGACAAACCTGCCGTTGGAACTCGGCTGGAATCTGGTAGTCATAGGGACCGAATGGAGCCTGGGCAAAAACGACGCGCGCAGCCAGCCAGTCATCCTGGTCATCCA
Organism: Mariniblastus sp.; assembly: GCA_014237975.1. GTDB lineage: Bacteria > Planctomycetota > Planctomycetia > Pirellulales > Pirellulaceae > Mariniblastus. The sequence continues at coordinate 22,199 of JABACA010000052.1, forward strand.
GCCTCCAGGGTTCAGGTTCGGTTTCGAAAAGTCGGTTCTGTTTGGACAAGGCAGCCGTCGTCAGTTCTCGGAATAACCCAAAATCAAACCTTCAAGGGTTCGCTAAACATACCAGAAAAAGGAAAGTGTTTGTGTTATTAGGGCCCTGGACGGCCGCGGAATCCGGTCCGTCGGTAGCATTCATCCCATCATTTTGATACGCTCGGCTTTGACCTTCATTTAATCGGGGAACGTCGCTGTGCGTATCGGTGTTTTTGGTGGCTCATTTGATCCTGTGCACTATGGCCATTTGTTGATGGCCGAACAATGCCGCGAGCAGGCTAAGCTGGACCAGGTTTTGTTTCTACCCAGTGCCATTAGCCCCTTTAAGGATGGCGGGCCCGCCGCCAGTGATAAAGACCGACTGGAAATGCTCGGCTTGGCCCTGGCTGGGCACACACCGTTCCAAGTATTACCGCTGGAGATTGAACGAGGTGGTGTCAGCTATACCGTTGAGACGGTCGAGACCCTTGCCCGCCAAAATCCCGACAGTGAACTCTACCTGTTGATGGGGGCCGATACACTGACCCGTTTCGCTGACTGGAAAGAACCGGCCACCATCTGTTCGTTGGCGGTGCCGTTAATCGTAAACCGACCTGGCTCAAAACCGATCGATCTTGAAATCCTGGCGCCCTTTGCCTCTTCCGGTCAAATGGAACAGATTCGACAACAGACCCTGCAGACCATGCAAATCGATATCAGCAGCTCGGACATCCGGCTGCGCACTCGGCAATCAAGAAGTGTACGATACATGCTGCCTCGGGCTGTCGAGAAATATATAGAGACAAAGAAACTGTATCAGGACAAATAAGAATTGGTTAGCGCATGTTGAAATACAAAGACTTTGTCCCAAAACAGATTGCCAGTCCTGGCGTCTTCGCCGAGGGCGAACACGAGACGTTTGATGATGCGGTCACAGCAGCCAATCGCTGGTTGGCCCATAACGACGTCAAATTGGTCAACCTGGAAACGGTCGTGCTACCCAACATATGGAGCAAATGGGAAGAAGGCTCCAAAGACGCATCCATTGGTGCGAGTAATGACCTGGTCAGTCGGTGGCATCAATTTCTGAGATGCTGGTATCAAACAACAGAAGGTCGCGGCTGATTACCCTGCAACGCTTTGGCTATGCTGCCTTGCGCTTGCACAGGGCCATTTCCTGATCCCGTGTCATTTCATAGAGCGCAACTTGTGGATCGTTGCCCAAGGCTCGACTAACGGAATCCAACTGTTCCAGCAGGCCTAAGGTAACATCCACAAACAGACATTTACGACCCGCATACTCGCAGGTCCCGCCGCCACTGCCGCCAAGCGTTTCATGCCGAACCTCGTAACCCATATCTTTTGCCAACTCGAGCAAAATTTCCAATTGCTCAACCGAGCTTTTGCTTCGCAGGAATGTCATTGCCGCCTCCATGCCGCAACAAATGCTATAAGGGTCAGAACTTACCGTGTGGCCAAATTATACCGAGTTCGGTTTTAGAAACCCATACGAATTGGCCGATACATCAAGAGCAGTAACTCGTTGTACCACAATGGTTTAAGACAATTCGATCAGGTAAAGTCGAATGACTGCCCAAGATTTAACGGCCACGAAAGGATTGACAGCTCGTGATTGACAGCCAGCAAAACCAACTCGAACAACTCGTGGCAGAAAATACGTTACTGAAACAGCGTGTGGACCAGATGCAACGGCTCACGGCGCTGGGCGAATTGGTCAGTACGACGACCCATGAATTCAACAATGTCCTGATGACCATTCTGAATTATGCGAAGATGGGCATGCGGCATCGTGACGACGCGACTCGTGACAAGGCTCTGGATAAAATCTATACGGCCGCTGAACGGGCCAATAAAATCACGAATTCCGTGTTGGGGATGGCGCGAAATCGCAGTAACCAGTTCGAAACGACTGACATGGTCAAGCTGATTGAGCAGACCATGGTTCTGTTGGAACGTGAATTGAGCAAGTACCGCATTTCGGTCGAGTTGCAGATCGAAGAAGTACCCCAGATTCAAGCCATCGGGAATCAGTTACAACAGGTTCTGTTAAACCTGCTGATCAATGCGCGACAAGCCATGCCGGATGGCGGTCAACTGATTGTTCGACTCTACGCTGACGATCAATTTGTCAACCTGGCCGTCCGGGATTTTGGGACCGGTATCCCCCAGGACAAGCTCAAAAAGATCTTTCAGCCCTACTTTTCGACCAAGGATGGTCCCGATGAATCGGGCAAAGGGGGGACCGGGCTGGGGCTGGCTTCCTGCAAGAACATCATCGAAGCGCATGGTGGCAAGATCCGCGTGGAGAGCATGGTCGGCAAGGGAACCTGCTTTACCCTGAAGTTGCCAACCGGACAAAAACGGCCGTCCCCATTGGTTGCCGCCAACGGGCTATCGGCAGCCGCCCAGCCAATGAATGCCAGCGCGGCCGAATAAATCCACTTCTTGATCAACGTTTTTGGCATTGCTTACAGTAAAACGTCGAGCGTTGTGCCTGGACGATTCGTTGGATTTTGGCAGCCAGGCAGGTCGGGCACCGCTGTCCCTCTCGGTCGTAGACACAATGCTGGTTTTGATAGCTGCCGGGATCATTCAACGCGTTTCGATAAGTCCCGTCGGACAAGGTTGAGCCTTCGTGCTCAATGGCCAACTGCAGCACCTCCACCATCTGTTGATGAATTCGCTGCCATTGGTTTTTTCGAATTTGATTGCAGGCCGTACCGGGATGAACTTTGGCCAAGTGAAGAATCTCGGAGGCATACAGGTTTCCCACACCCGCCACCCGTGATTGGTCCAGCAGCGCGACCTTGACGGGCGTGGTACTGTTCTGGAAACGCTGCACCATTTGGGGCAGTGTAATTTCCAGCGCATCGGGTCCCAGGCTGCCATCCTCCCGTTTCTCCTGGTACTGACGGGCCGTGAGTAAAGTGATACGGCCCAGCCCGCGGCGATCCCAGAACAACAGCTGCTGGACCGGACCGCCGGAAAGGGCCAGGGAAAATCTCAAGTGCTCCCGGCCGGGCGGGTTTCCAATCAGGACCAAGCCCGTCATGCGTGGCTCAAAAATCAGCCGGTCTCCTGTTTCCAAACGCAGCACAACACGCTTGCCCAGTCGATCGACCGATACGATTTTGGTGCCACCGACCCTCCGGTTCAGGTGGTCAATGCGGGGTTTGATTGAAATGGGCCGCTTGCTACAGGGAGTCCGCTGGGCCGCCTCGATAGTGGCCCCCTCGATCGCCAGGACGCCACGCCGCATCGTCTCGACTTCGGGCAGTTCAGGCATGATCGGAAAGACTCTGGGCTGGAGAGTAGGATTACGGCAACCTATCGGCCGAGAAATTAGCAAATCACGTAGATAACAATAACAAAGATCACTAAGCAGGTTCCAACGATTCCCATG
>JABACA010000053.1 GCA_014237975.1 Mariniblastus sp.
TTGATCAGTGATTGGACTCGTATACTCTCATTCGACACGACCTCCGTGAATGGTTATCGTGGAAAGAGAGTTTTTCGATTTGCGGTGACTCTGCCAAACCGGACGGCTGGATCGCCGACTCGATCTGGTGCTGGTTGAAGGCGGGCCCCGTGTAGACCGGCAATCCCGTCGATGAGCTGGCTGCCTGGATCTTGTCGTTGCCTAGCAGTTGGTGCCAGACGAACAGTGCGGCGCCCAAGGCACCGCCCGCATCCCCGGCGGCCGGTTGGACCCAGATGTTCTGGAATGGACTCTTGCGCCGCAGCTGCCCGTTGGCAACACAATTCAGACCCAGCCCACCGGCGACGCAGAGATTTTCCAGGCCCGTCTTGTGGTGCAAGTGCTGAGCCATTTTTAACAGGATGTCTTCTACGACAGACTGCACCGAGGCGGCTAAATCCATGACGCGCTGTGTGATTTCTGTTTCCGGATCTCTCGGCGGTCCTTCGAACAGTTGGTGAAACCGCCTGGAGGTCATCGTCAGGCCTTTGTGGAAATTGAAATAATTCAAATCCAGGCGGAAAGACCCATCGGGCTTGATGTCCATCAACGTTTCGCGAATCCGATCCGAGAATCGTGGTTTACCAAAGGGTGCCAGGCCCATCAGCTTTGCTTCACCCGAATTGATACGGAATCCGCAGTACGTTGTGAAGGCGGAATACAGTAGCCCCAGTGAATGAGGGAATTCGATTTGATCGAGCAGCTCGATTCCGTTTTCGGTTCCCCTGCCCAGCGTCGTCGTGGCCCATTCCCCGACGCCATCGGCCGTCAGGATGGCAGCATTCTGAAACGGCGAGGCGAAAAAGGCACTGGCGGCATGGGACTCATGGTGTTCGGGGAAGATAATTCGGCCGCCAAATTGACGGTTCAGCTGTTGTTGGATCTCCCTCGATAAATACAGTTTCTGCCTCAGCCAGGTCGGCATGGACCTGGCAAAAGAACCCCACCCGGATGGGGCGATCGCCAGATATGTTTCGAGCAGCCGCTCAAATTTTCGGAACGGTTTTTCATAAAACGCGACATGATCCAAGTCAGCGTATCCCAAGCCGGCATGGGACATGCAATAATTGATGGCTTGGTTGGGGAACCTGGCGTCATGTTTTTGGCGGGAAAATCTTTCTTCCTGGGCTGCGGCGACGAGCTCACCATCGACCAGCAGTGCAGCTGCCGAGTCATGGTAATAGGCAGAAATTCCCAGTACGGCCGTCACGCATTTCCTCCTGTTGGATGCCCCTGCCAGAATCGGTTTATTGTAGGCGACCCGGCCCGATCCAGTAATGTCATTGAAACCATCAGAAAAAATGCAAAACATGGGGAAGCGGAATTGGCGGTATATCGTGATCCGATTGCTTGCGATCGCGATTGGCCTGTCACCGTTTCTGTTTTTCGAGATCGGTTTGCACCTGACCGGCTGGAATGAAACCGACGAAATCCTGGATCCGTATGTCGGGTTCAGTGCGGTTCGCCCCCTGTTTGTCCTGAGTGACGATTCGCAGGAATACAAAATTGCCGAAACACGTTACCCACTGTTTCAACCTGAATCCTTCCCTGCCAAAAAACCGGACAATGGTTTTCGTATCTTTTGTCTGGGTGGTTCGACCGTCCAGGGCAGGCCGTATTCGATTGAGACCTCGTTTTCGCGGTGGCTGGAAATCAACTTGCGGGCGGCCAATCCGGAGCGTGATTGGGAAGTTGTTAATTGCGGTGGCGTCTCGTACGCCAGTTACCGTTTGGTACCGATCCTGCAAGAAGTGCTTACCTACCAGCCTGACCTGATTATCCTGTACACCGGTCACAACGAGTTCCTCGAAGACCGCACGTATGATTCGATCAAACAAAAACCGGCCTTGGTGAAGGCAGCCCACGAACGGCTCTCCTATTTCAAATCGTACCGGTTTCTCCGCAACCTGTTTGTCGATCGCGATGCGGCCGTCCAGGCGTCCGACTCGAGATCAACCTTGCCGGTCGATGTGGAGGCCGAACTCGATTTCCAGGATGGGTTGGGATTTTACCGTCGCGACGAAGCATGGCGCGATGATGTGATTTTCCATTTTGAATTTAACCTGCAGCAAATGGCCAAGTTGGCCCGCTCGACGGGTGTGCCGCTGATGTTGGTTAATCCGGTCAGTAACCTGAGCGGAACGGTGCCGTTCAAAAGCGAGCATGGTGCCGAAGTTTCGGTCGAGGTGCGTCAGCAATTCGCTGCGTTGCGGAACTCGGGGGCCAGTTCTTTCCAGTCGGTCGAGCAGGAGGCTGGTCGTCTGAAGGAGTTGCTGGCTCTTGACCCGGATTACGCGGCACTGCATTTTCGCCTGGGGCAGTGTCAACTGGCGCAGAACCAGTTGGAAGCGGCCCGCCAGTCATTCGTCCGTGCCAAAGAGTTGGATGTTTGCCCGCTCCGAATACTGGAACCGATGCACGATATCATTCTGCGGACATCAGCCAACTTGGACCTGCCGCTGGTCGACGTCAAGGCGATCTTTGAGCAAGCATCGGAACAGGGCATTGCAGGTGATGCCCTGTTGATCGACCATGTCCACCCGACCATCCGCTCGCACCAGCTAATCGCCGAACGCCTGGCTGACAAGATGCAGGCGCTGGGGTGGTTGGAGATCACCCGTCCCGATTGGATGGAGCAGCGGCAACAGGCCTACGTGAGCCAGTTGGAATCGCTCGATTTCATGTATTTTCAGCGCGGCAAAGATCGTTTGCGTGGTTTGCAGCGCTGGGCTCGTGGCGAAGCCCAAGCAGAACGCCCCGAACAAGAAGATCGCTAGAGTCCCTCCAGGCTAAGGCCCGGTCTTCACGGGTGCTTGCCCACCTTTTTCGTCGACTCGGTCCTTTGAATGTCGAGCAGTTTTTGGATGACCTGTTTCCGTACCTTGTCGACCTGATTCGGGTCCCGGGAAAACGTCCGGATGTCCGTGCAAACGGGCGAAATGATTTTTTCTACCTCATTCCGTCCAATTTTACGGGCGAGCATTTGCAGGAGTTCCCGTTCCTCGAGCCCTTCTCGTAGTAATTGAAGGCGCAGTGAGCCAACCGGGCCTTCGACATTTGGTTGACCAGAAAATTGCTTCACCATATTTCCAGGGTAGAACAGGGAACCTTCACCTGAGGCTGGCAAATTACAGGGCAATGTTTTCCAGGTTACCGGATCCCGCCACGGATTGAGCACCTCGCCCCAGTAGGTGGCGTTCCAATAGAGAAAACCGGACAACTGGTATTGCCAGGCAATCCAGGGGATCATCCGCGGATCGGCAGCCGCCCGGTCGATGTAAAGATTCGGTTGCGGGTAGAGTTGGTCACAGCTGACATACCAAAATACCTGGTCACCCTTCTTCCTGCGTTGCTCGATCGACTCTCGATCGGTAAACAGGTAATTTCCATTGATGATCCAGGAATCGACGTGTTCCGTCAGTGATCCCCATTGGCTGTTTTCGGGTTTCGGTTGTTCCGTGACGGCGACGGGGACGTTTTCATCAACCGATTTGATCAGCTTGGCCCATTCCCGAACCGCCGCATAATCGTCCGCCGATTTGGGTTCGTCTACCGGTACGTGGAAACCGAGCTTAGAGTACCAACCCGATTTTTTGGCATGCTGGATGACCTGCAGTAAATGTCGACGGACCGAGTTTTGGTAAGCGTCAGAAAAGGGAACTTGCCCCGGCCGCGTGACACCCTCGGGGACGGGCGAGATCCAAAATTGGAGCCGTCCTTTTTCGAGGAATAGTTTTTCAAGGTGCGGACTGTTTGTTTGCAGGACATAATCCCCGTTTTTAGTTTGGCCACGGAAGCCGGGTGAAGTTCTCGGATCACAACGGTTATCGAGCAGGTAATTCAGGTACCCTGCAAAAATCTGCTTGAATGCCAGGCTGTCCTGATCCACACCATGCACCCTGGCAATCTGGTTTTCATACAACCCGATATGAACCGGGAAATTTCTTTGCTGGGGAAGACAGATATCGTGAACAACCATTTCCACCTTGATTCGTTCCAGCTGGGCACTCCCCGCAGAGATGTCGATCGATCCCCGGTATATTCCAGCCGGTTGTTCTACTGGAACCCAGATGTCTACCCAAACACTTTGCTGGTTGATTTTTTGACTGTGCCAATAAAATTGCATATCAAAGGGTTCCACAAGCGGCACCATCGGATCGGGCCAACGACCGCTGCTTCCGTGATCCTGGGTAGCTGCATAGACGTTGACCAGCGGCAACAAAAACAGGTTGATGTTGGCTTGGTCAAGTTCGTTTTCTTCCGAAACGAAACGGGCAGGTGACAGTTGGATACCGTTCAAATGACGCTGATCGGTCGAGATGACAATTTGAAAGGGAACGTGTTCACCGCGAACGGCCTCCAAGCGAACCGTTTTCGTGGCAGCATCCCAAACGACATCGTGTGGCAGCGCAGAACGTTTTTGATCCTGGATTTTTTCCGTACAACCGGCCGCCCAAACCGAAATGTCATCGCCGACGACCGCTTGGCCAGCACAGGTGACCAACAGCAGCGGAATGATCAAGCCGAGACAGCCTGCCGACGGTCGTTGCCAGCAGCCCAAACCAAGAAAAATCGAGTTGGCCATTTCCAAACTCCCCGGCCGATGCACCTGTCCGGACTTGCTCGACGGACCCCACGTTTATAGATTGGCAGGACACAGCAACCGATTGCCAGTATAACTGGATTTGCGGAAGAGGCGAAGTCAGCCAAGCCGAATCTGCCCAGCCTGTGAAAACTGGAGACGTCTTTAACATTCGTGACCGCGGCAAGGTGCCGATGATATGTAACATGAAGCCTGAACACCGTTCACAAAACAGGTGTCGGTCTGCCAAGCCGTATTGGGTGTGGTTGGTGAGCCTTTCGTTTAGTTGCTGCAGTTGCGGCACGCAAAACGACAATGGGACGCCTCTTTCACGCCCTGACGCAACGGATGAGAACGCCGTCAAGGTTGGTTTAACCGTCTACAACGTGATCGATTTCGGAGCGGTGGGCGATGGGCAATCGCTGGACACAACGGCCATTCAGCGAACGATTGACAGCGCGGCAGTCGCAGGAGGCGGGACGGTTTATTTTCCTCCTGGCACCTTCCTTTCCGGTACGTTGCAACTCAAGGACAACACCTCGTTGTATTTGAGCCTGGGCAGCACGCTCTCCGGCAGCAAGAATCTGCAGGATTACGATCAGGAAAAGACGCATTTGATTTTTGCCGACGATGCCCACAATATCTCGATTCGGGGCGCTGGCGTTATCGATGGAAACGGGCCCAGTTTCTGGGATAACGGGCGTCTGGAACAATGGCTCCAGGGTGAAATCGAACTTCCCCGTACCAAGGACATGATTCGATTCGATCAATGTGAAAACGTTCGTTTGGAACAGGTCAGAATCAAGGACGGTGCCTTCTGGAACATCGGGTTCGGCGATTGTCATGAAATTGCCATCGATGGAATTCGGATACGAACGGGCGTTTACGAAAACGACGGCCCCAATACCGATGGCATCAATTTGTGGAACTGTACCAACGTTACTATTTCAGATTGTGACATCGTTACCGGTGACGACTGCATCGTGGTTTTGGGTAACAGTCGCGATGTGACCATCACCAATTGTCAATTGCAAACATCGGAAACCGCGTTGATGATATCGGGTGTCCAGAATTTGGCATTTTCCAACAGCACCATCCGCGATTCGGGTTGTGGAATCGGATTTCGCGTTTGGACAGACATACTGGTCGATGGTGTAACAATTGACAACATTACCTTGTCGACCTCGAAACGGTATCAGGGAGGGGGTACGGCCATTTATATCTGGTCGTTCCCGATATATACGGAAACGATTGTTGCCGACCAACAGGACTTGCCTCCGCCGGGTGTGATCAGGAATGTCAACATCTCTAACTTCGTCGCCACGGCTAACGGCCTGGTTTGTGTCAACGGCTACCAGGATGCACCGGTCGAGGGCCTGACATTGGATAACGTCCAATTCACCATGTTTGGCGGTAAGCAGAGTGAATACAACGACAAGCCGCCGTATCCCTATCCCATCTACGGCTTTCACAATGCGAGCCCCTACGGGATGTTTTTTCGTTATGTCGATGATCTTGCCTTAAGGAATGTCCGCGTAAGGTGGCAAGAGCCGGAACGCGCGGATTGGGGTTCCGCCCTGCGATGCTGGAACGTGAACCACTTGGAGCTGGCCGGTTTTTTCGGTCGGCATGCGGCCGAATCGACCCAACCAACGGTTTCGTTGCAGGGCGTTTCGGGTGCCCTGATTCGCGATTGTCGAGCGGCAAACGGAACGGGGACGTTTTTGGAATTATTGGGGGGTACCAAGTCCGTTTCGTTGATTGGCAACGAACTGTTCCAGTCCATAACGCCTGTCGACAACCAGAGTGGACATGAGTACTTTTCCGCCAATAATCACCTGCCCGAAAAATGACGACAATCGGATACGCAACCTCTCCTGGCCGGCTGTAGATGACTTGATGTTGTCGTTGAAGGACGCGGTGCGGTTTTGCAAATTATTTGCAATCCCCTGTGACTAACTGGCCTTGCCGGGCCAAGCTGTTCGATGTGTTAGCTGGTTTTTGTGGTCTGGCCGAGGAATCAAGAGTTGCCGCCGCTGTTGTCTTCCATTTGCTTGCTTCCGATTTCTTTCGAACAAATGAACGAACGTGTCCAGCATTGCCTAACCATTGCTTAATGCCCGCCGGCTTTTTTTTTACGACTTCCGACAAAGCCCCATCAATAAAGCACCGACAGCAGAAAGCACTAATCCAAACTGGAATCCCATCTGGCGGCCCGTAGCCGAGTCGTTTGTTTCATACAAGAAAATAAACATAAGCATGGTGATGACGCCTATCCCCAAACAACAAGCACCTGCCTTGAATTCAGCAATATCCCATCGGTCCGGCAATTCATCCTCTTTTTGATTCTGTTTCACAGCTTTGGCGGTTTCATTCATGATCGAGAGTCCCCTGGAAACGTGTTAACCGACAAATATAGTTTTAAGTTACATACCTGGTTATTCTTGCAAACTCACCCCATGGAGGCAAGAAAAACACAGCGTTTTGTTGCACCCCAAGAGTCGTTCAGTGTTTCTTTGTGCGGCAGTTGGCTGGGCGGGCCGGTTGTTAAATCGGCAGAAGAAGCCGGGCCCCTGATTATTTGGAGCGGGACATCCGGTAATCGAGGTCGAATCGACTGGATGGGACGTTCCTGAATTTGTCGAGCACAGGATTGTAGGTGTAGATACTGATTCGGTTCTGGCCCGGATGGAACACCATGTAACGCAGCCAGGATTCACCGCCGTTGTTCATCTCCTGGTAATCGCTCAGGATCTGGTGGACCGGGTTGCCGTGATCTCCAGTGGAGGTCAGAACGGCCTCCCCGGCAATATGTCCACACAGCACCATGAAGATGTTCTCATGTTTGCGCACGAACTTTTGCCATATCTGTTCGCCATGGTTGCCTTCGATTTTCATGCCTCCGTTCTTGATTCTCTGCTTGTTGGCTGACAGGTAGACATGGGTGAGAACAATGACGCGATGGTCGGGGTGCTCGGCGACCACCTCGTTTGCCCACTCCAGAACTTCATCGCGCGGTTTGCATTCCAACGAGAGAATCAGGAACTTCATGCCAGCGGCGTCGAAGTGATACCAGGAGTTGTCATGGCGCTCGGGATGAAACGTATCGCCAAACTCGGGGCGCTGGGCGAATTTCTCACGTGGGAAATATTTGTTAAAGAGAGTGGAGCGATCGACCGCGATATCAAAACCAAAACGATTCGTGTCCGTCTTCTGGTAACCCATGTCATGATTTCCCAGGCACAGGCAATACGGGACTTTCCCGTCCAATATCGACATCGCCTGTTGAGCAATTGCCCACTCCTCGGGTGCGTTCGCCTGCACGATATCTCCCTCGTGGAGAAGAAAGGCAATGTTGAGTCGTTCCTGATGGTCGCGGACCCATTCCGTTTGTGCAAAGAAGTACCGTCGCAAGTCTCCCTCGCCCCACTTGGCAGACAGCTTGTGGCATGTATCGCAGTAGTATTGAGTGTCAGGTAAGACAGCGATCGTGAACGATGCGGCGTCGCCCTGGGGTTCCTGGTCTTGCGTGGGCAGGAGCCCGCCCCAGACAGGCAGGGCCAAGAGCAGGACAGCCACAACAAAATAAAAAGTCTGTTTCATCGATTCTCTACCAAACATACGAGTGAATCTTGTGCAAGATGATCATTGCTACTGGTGAGCGTTCAACAGACGCTCAGTACGTCGACGCAATTTGCAAGACGCTGGGAGTCTTAAGTACTAATGGGATGGAGTTTTTTTCTTGGACCATTAGACACACTCCTTGAATCATTAGTAAAAAACACTGAAACCGATTCGCGTGCCACTTAATGATCCGGAAATCACGAATGGTTAGTCGATGAGTCTTCCATCTGCTGGATGTAACTTCTCAATCGCTCATTCTCGTCGGAAACATCCTTGAGCTGCAGCATGTTTTCAACCCGCTTGATCAACTCGACCCGATTGACCGGTTTGGAAAGAAAGTCATTGGTTCCCGCATCGACCGCGCGCTCAATATCGCCCAGTTCATTCAGAGCGGTTACCATCAGGATCATAATGCGGCTGGTGGTTGGATCCGATTTCAATTTTTGGCATACCTCGAAACCACTTAACTTGGGCATCATCACGTCCAGCAGAATCAGGTCCGGTTGAAATTCCGAAACCATTTCCAGGGCTTGCTGGCCGTCTTGGGCAATGGCCGTTTCGCAAGCGATTCCGTCCAAATATGCTTCCAGCAACTCGCAATTGGCTTGGTTGTCATCGACAATCAGGATGCGGTTTTTTCGGTTGTCAGAATCCATGATTCATCCTGTGGGTTTCAAGTCAGCCCAGATTATAGATTTTTCGGGCAGGTCCGTCGACTTGGGCACCCGGAGTGGCGGGCCCAAACTACTCGAATTGTTCGACCGAGTTGAAATTCGCCAACAATCGCCGGCCTCGCCAGATATCCAGCGCCAGTTGCCAATCGATGGGTGCCGCCGGATTTCCCGGTCCGATCCAGTCTGCTCGGTCATTACTGACCATCAGCGTGCCCAGGCTGGCCTCCTCTTGGTCGGGCATTTTGGCACTGGCGATCAACTGGTATTCACCGAAAAACCCTGCCAGAGCCAGCGGTGTCATGTCGAGGTAATCCAGGTCATTCATTTGCCTCACGAGGTTTGAGACGACACCCGGCATCGCCTTGGTTGCCCGATCATACGGGACAACAAAGACTTCCTGATGGGTGGTCTGCCAACCGGCAAACGCAGCGTAGGTGTCGAGCTTGGTCAATTGGGTGATGTCGGCAGAAAAGGCGTGCGTCAGGGGGCCACTCATGGCGATATTGCGGTAAGCCTGCTCGCCCGTGCCGTAACTGTATTGGAAAAGATAGCATTGGACCGGGTGCTCATAACTCGGCCAATACAATTCGCGGTTGTCAACCAAAACCATTTCACTTGGCGCAATGCCCATCTGTTCAGGTTCACACAACCAAGTTGCCAAGTGGGCTTCGGCGGTCGCAATGTCTCCCTGGTATTCCAGGGAAATCTGATTCCCCAGGCCCAGCTCGTCTGCATAGGCGAGCACGCGGGTTCGGACATTCGCATGCTCGGCCAGGCCAATCAGTGCATTGCGACCCGCTTCGTCATCAAGTTTTGCCAATGCCGCGGCGGCTTCGGTTTGCAATCGCCGGTGTTTCAAATCCAATGTTTGGTTCAGTTTTCCAATCGCCTGGTGGTGTTCCATCAGTGCCATCGCGTCGCATAGTGGAATCATGAGTGCCACGGCATCGGACACGGTCTGGCTGATTTGCAGTGGTTCCCAGTTTTCCGGAATGGTCCCTTCCTCAATTCTTGCCATCTGTCCGGCCAGCTGTCCCAGCAGTTCGGACAATTGTTCCACTCGACCTTGCGCCGGGTGGGGAGAAAGAACTCCTTGTCGGAAAGCGTAATTTGCCAAATCAAGTATGGCTGCTGCAACCGGCAGGTGACTAAAGGCTCCGGCAAACAACTTGTCAAACAGTGGCTGCGTCAGGTGGGACTGATTGTGCAGCAACGGGGCAAACGCAAGTACAATCCCGGCTCGGTGTTGGGGTGGATCGTTGCAAAGCCGGCTTTCCCATAATGCCAATGCGGGTTCGGTATTGATGGTGGCCAGTAATCCAAGCAGTTGGTTTCGCAGATTGGTTTGGTCAGGCGCCCAATCATAGATCTGGGCAATTCCCTGGAGCTCGAGGGGCGACCACGCGAGAGGGGAATTCTTCTGAATCTGGGTGATTCTGCCGATGACCATCTCCACGATCTGCGCACGATTCGCGTCATCGGTATTGGAGTTGTGGCAACAGAACTCGATCAGGACATCCAGAATTTGCGATAACTCGGTCTGGTTGGCGGTCTGGATCTCTGTGACAAATTTAAGCATCGCCCGCTGTTGTTCGGCGAAATCTTCCATTTCGAGGATGTGCGACAGGGCTTGGATCATCGGTCTTTAAGTAAGGGCGTTGCGGCAAGAGGCCTTGGTAGGCTTGGAGATTCGTCGAGTTCCCCGCTTTCGGGTTGAACTAGCGTTGACCGTTTTTGCTCGGGCGGCTAGCCTTAATGGCTAGAAATTCAGGAAAAACCTTTCAATTTTGACAACTTCCTTTTTAACGAAATCAAACAGCTTAGTGACCAAGCGTGTAAATAAACGAAAGCAGGCCCTGTCGTTCGAGAAAATGGGTCTTTCCGATGAGATGGTCGCAAAGCTATCGGAGGTTGGCTACGAGAAACCAACTCCCGTACAAGCGGGCTTGATCCCTTTGGCGATGGAGGAGTCCGACCTCATCGGGCAATCGCAAACAGGAACTGGAAAGACGGCCGCATTTGGGATTCCGATTCTCGAGCAACTGGAAATGGACTCCCCACGCCCGGTCACCCAGGCCTTGATTTTAACGCCGACTCGTGAGCTGGCAGTCCAGGTTGAGAGAGAAATTACGAAACTGGCACCGAATCACCACGTCCGCTGTTGCTGCTTGTATGGCGGCAGGCCGATCAAGACCCAAATCAACCAACTGAAAAAGGGTTGCCATATTGTGGTCGGGACTCCAGGCCGTGTTTTGGATCATTTACAGCGGCGTACATTGAATATCAATAAACTCTGGTTCGTGGTGCTGGATGAAGCGGATCGGATGTTGGATATCGGATTTCGCCCCGACATTGAAAGGATCATGCGGCAATGCCCGACGCCACGACAAACGATGCTGCTTAGTGCGACCTTGCCACCGCCCATTGTGCTGCTGGCCAAGCGATACATGCACTATCCCAAGCTGTTGAATTTTTCTCCCAAAATTGCCGTTGAAACAATCGACCAAAAGTACCTGACGGTTCCGTATGAGATGAAAGATGACATCTTGGTTGAATTGTTGGATCGCGAACAACCGGGACAGGCGATCATTTTTTGCCGAACCAAATTGGGTACAGAACGACTGTACCGTAAGCTTCTCAAGACGACTGACTTTGATTCGATAGGCACCATTCACGGAGACATGACTCAATCGGCCAGGGATCGCATGATGAAAGGATTCCGCGAGCAGTCCGTCCGTTTTTTGGTTGCCACGGATGTTGTCGGTCGCGGAATTGATGTCAGTAACATTTCTCATATCATCAATTACGATGTTCCCGAATTGAGCGATGACTATGTTCACCGAGTCGGCCGTACTGGCCGGATGGGCAAATCCGGGATTGCCTACACTCTGGTCACTCCGGATCAGGGAGGTGAATTGACACGAATTGAACAGCGCATCAACAAATTACTGGAAGTCGATAAACTGCAAGAGAAAATAAATGAGGCGCGGGGTAAGGAAATCGACGCGCGACCATCGGCGCGAACCTCCAAAAAACGTTATCGTCGGGCACTTTGATACCCGGCTCATCGCTGGGGGTTGCGGGTCGTATTTTAAGTATGGATCCGGTTGAATATGAACCCGGTGGACCAGAAAATGTCTGACAGCCCGGAACACATCCGGCACGTTCTTAGCTTGGCGGGCATCCAAAACCCGGATCGAGCAGAGGCGAATCTGCAGATCATACGCGACAGTGGAATGCCGGCAGACCTGTTTGACGGTTTATGGCGGCAGTTGCAGCAGCATCTGGGTGACACGAGCGACCCTGATATGGCGCTTAACAACCTCGAGCGATTTGTCCTGGCGGCTCGCAGTCCTCAGGCGATTGCCGCTTTGTTGGACCGCGATCGAACTGGCTTGCCCATTCTGTTGACGATCTTTTCAACCAGCCAATACCTTAGTGATCAACTGGTGCGGGACACCGAAAGCTATGACTATTTACGAATGACCGAGGGCCAATTGCATGCCCGCCATATCCTGGTGGATGAGCTGGGTGATGAAATGCGAAGTGCCAATGATGACCATGGCGCGATGCAAATTCTTCGGCGTTTCAAACATCGTGAAACGTTGCGGATTGCCTTCGGAGACATCATTGTTCAGCACCGCATCGAGCAGGTGACTGAGCAGATCTCATGGGTTGCCGAAGCGATCGCCGAAGCAGCGCTGCAGTACTGTGTCCTCAGCCTGGATCAGAAATATGGCCAACCATTGAATCAACAAGGTGAACGCTGCGGATATTCCATCCTGGCGATGGGAAAATTGGGTGGCGGCGAATTGAATTATTCCAGCGATATCGATCTGGTGATGATTTACGAGGAAGAAGGCCAAACGGAAAAACGAAAAGAAAATTTTAAGTACTTTGAACGTCTGACCCGTGATTTTACCAGGTTGTTGACCGAGACGACGTCGCTGGGGACAGCTTATCGGGTCGACCTCCGCTTGCGACCCGAAGGAAGCAAAGGCCGGATCTGCAATCCGGCCCAATTCATGTTGCGGTACTACGATTTACAAGGACGTACTTGGGAACGCCAGGCGTTGATCAAGGCACGCCCGATTGCCGGTGACCGCGACCTCGGTGGCCGGCTGCTGGAAAAATTACAGCCATGGATTTATCAGCGGATTATGAATCAGGTTGACATCAGCAGTATCAAGGCGTTAAAGCGTCAGATTGAACGTCGCACTCAGGTGGCCGGCGAACAGCGCACCAACATCAAGACGGGACATGGTGGGATCCGGGATGTCGAATTCGTCATCCAGTTCTTGCAATTGCTAAACGGGGGGCGCTCCATGGATGTGAGGTCTTCTAATACGCTTGAAGCGATTCGCGAACTCCAGTTGGCAGATATCTTGTCAATGCAGGAAGCTCAATTACTGGTCCAGAATTATGGCTGGCTGAGGAAGTTGGAACATCGGTTGCAAATCATGCATGATTTGCAGACGCACACACTGCCGGAATCCAGCGATGAGCTTGAGAAGATTGCGCGTCGAATGGGGTACCGGTTCTACTTTGGTGTAACCGCGCTCGAGCAATTTCGCAGTGAATTGGTCGAAGTCACTCGGGTTAACCGCAAGATACTGGACCATTTGCTACACCAGGGGTTCGGGTTTTCAGAGGACGGTGTCGATTCGGAGGTTGACGTTGCACCGGTCGTCGACCTGGTGCTGGACCCCAATCCCACGGAGGAGATGATTGAACGTACCTTGACTCCGTTTGGTATCGAGCATTCTGAACGGGCGCACTTGCTGTTGCAGTCATTGTCGGAGGAAAAAACGGTCTTCCTGTCCTCCCATCGTTGCCGCCATTTCCTGGCCTCGATTGTCGACCAGCTGCTATCGGAAATTTCCTTGACGCCGGATCCGGATGCGACCCTTCGTGAGCTCAGTAGTGTCACCGACTCGATTGGCGCCAAGGCAGTGTTGTGGGAGTTATTTCGATTTCAACCCAATTCACTGAAGCTGTTTGTAAGGCTGTGTGCCTCAAGTGGTTACCTTTCGGAGATCCTTCGCCGCAGTCCGGGTATGATTGACGACCTGGTCGACTCGCTCTGGATGGAACAGCTGCCTTCGCTTGAATGGCTTGAGAATAACCTGAAAGGTTTGTTGCGAGGGGCTGTGGATACGGGTCCCATCATTCATAGTTTCAAGAAAGCGATGCACATTCGCGTGGGAATTCGTGACATTCTGGGGCGAGACCCAATTTTCCAGACGCATCGCGCCCTGTCCGATGTGGCCCAGGTGTGCCTCGAATCAATGACCGATGCTTCGGTTAACCGATTGGCAAAAAAATATGTTAAGTCGCCGGGGACCGATCAAGAAACCGACTTGAATAATGCATTTGTGATTCTCGGATTGGGAAAAATTGGAGGGCGTGAGCCAAATTATCATAGTGATATCGATGTCATTTTCCTGTTTGATAACGACGGGGATTTCTCAGTTGAACGGACGACCAGTGATCAACATTTTTATAGTGAAGTTGCTGCCGCCGTAACGCGGGCAGTGACGACTGCCGGGCCAGACGGGCGACTGTACGATATGGACAGTCGTTTGCGACCAACCGGCCAAAGTGGTTCGCTGGCCGTTTCGTTTGCCGAGTTCCAGCGCTATTTTGAATCGGGAGCCGGCCATCTGTGGGAACGGCAGGCACTTTGCAAGGCGCGGCCCATCTATGGACGGCCCGCACTGAGAGATCGCGCAATGGTTCTCATTCACGAGGCAATCCGGATCGAACCATGGCGTCCAGAAAATGCCGTGGAAATCCGAAAAATGCGGTATCGCATGCAGGAAGACTGTTCCAAAAATAACTTGAAGCGGGGAATCGGCGGCACGGTCGACGTCGAGTTTCTGATCCAAATGCTACAACTCAAGCATGCTACCCAAACCGATCTGTTGGTACCTGGTACGTTGGATGCCATCAGCGCGCTGGAGACTCACGGAATCCTGGACCCGAAAATAGCGCGACAGGTAGCCGTCAATTACGAGACGTTGCGGAGTGTCGAGTCGCGCTTGCGCCTGATGAATACGACTGCCCGGCATGATTTGCCGGATGAACCAGCAGAGTTGGCCAAGCTGGCATTCTTGCTACGGATCGACGATGTCCAGGACCTGTTGGATCAAGTTGGCGAGGCTCGCCGTAAGAACCGTGAGATCTTCGAATCTCTATTTGATCAACAGGTGTGACTATTCCGACGGATAGAGAGAAGTGGAAAGATATCTTTCGCCCAGGTCGGGTAGTATGACAACCACCATCTTCCCTTCGTTTTCCGGCCGCTTGGCAACTTCGACCGCGGCACAGACAGCCGCACCACAACTGATTCCACAGAATAGTCCCTCTTTGGTAGATAAATCGCGGGTCATTTGGATGCAATCTTCATCGCGAACATGGAATACCTCGTCAATCACATCGGTATTTAAGACGCCTGGAATGAAGCCAGCGCCAATTCCCTGAATGGTGTGTTTTCCAGGTTGTAGTTCGTCGCCATTTTTGTGTTGGGAAATAACAGGACTGTTGAGTGGTTCAACGGCGACCGTGTGCAAATCCGGCTTGTATCCCTTGAGAACTTCTCCGCAACCAGTGATCGTTCCACCGGTACCGACCCCCGATACAAAAATGTCAATTGCACCTGCCGTGTCACGCCAGATCTCTTTGGCCGTCGTGGTGCGATGAATCTCCGGATTGGCAGGATTGTTGAACTGTTGGGGCATGAAGTAGTTGTCATGGGACTCAGCAATCTCGGTCGCTTTACGAACGGCTCCAGGCATCCCATCAGCAGCCGGGGTAAGGATCACGTCGGCTCCGAGCGCCATCAGTAACCGGCGGCGTTCGACCGACATGCTCTCGGGCATGCAGACGCGCAGTTTGTATCCCCGCGCCGCGCAAACATACGCCAGGGCAATGCCCGTGTTTCCGCTGGTCGGTTCAATCACCACGGTATCTTGGTTAATTTTTCCATCTCGTTCGGCCGCATCAATCATGGCTCGACCGATCCGGTCTTTGACGCTCCACAGCGGGTTCATGTTTTCCACTTTCGCAACAACCGTTGCGCCACAATCCTTGGCAACGTTTCTTAATTTTACGAGTGGAGTATTGCCAATACACTGTGTGATTTCTTCGTGAATTCGTGGCGAAGTGGGTGTCTTCATGTTCAATTCCTTTGAGTCCAAAAGTGATAGCAGATCTAGTGCAGCACAATACCTGGAAGCACCCATTGATGAGCCTTTCGCAGTATAGCAAAGCCGTGAATTGAAGGGAAACGCGTAATCGAATCCCAAGGGAATCGACAATTCCCATTCGTTTTTCAAAAAATAACGTTCCGATCCGACATGTATTCACGAAAACGGACGATGATAGGATTGTCATGGAAACTACTTTACATCAACAGCTTAAAGAAAAATTTCGCGAACCTGGTAGCGAAATCGAAGTCAAAATCGGCCGCTACCGGATTGACGTGGTCAATGGGCAACGGCTCGTCGAAATACAACGAAGTGGTTTGGCGGCCATTCGTGACAAAATCAACACCCTTGTCCAGGAATTTGAAGTCGACGTTGTGAAACCTTTGATTGTTCGCAAACGGCTGATCAAATTCGACAAAAAACAGGGGGCAATTGTGGATCAGAGGTGGAGCCCACGACGCGGTTCGATACTGGATTTGTTTGACGAGCTTCTTTATTTTACCCGCGTATTTCCCCACCCGAACCTCAGACTGATTACGCCATTGATTGAAATTGAAGAGCACCGATATCCGGGGCATGGCAAACGCCGGCGCCGACGCAAAGGCGACTTTGAGGTGAAAGATCGGTTCCTGTCGAAAATTCACGGCATCGAGGTGTTTCAAACGGCAGCCGATCTCCACCGGTTAATGCCGGCAAAACTGCCTTCCCCCTTTGATTCTGCCAGCCTGGCTGAGGGCCTTGGCGTTAATCGCTGGATTGCTCAACGGATTGCCTATGTCCTGCGGCACACCGGCAGTGCCGAGCTCGTTGGCAAAAAAGGGAACACCAATCAATTCAAGTTGATTCCAAACCGATCGGCTGGCAAGCGAGGGAAAAAGAAAACTCGGCGGGCGGCGGCGCCAAAATTGGATGCGGCTTGCACCAAGGCAAAGCCAGCCAGGCAGGCGAAGAAACGATCCGTCGCACGCAAAACATCGGTTGCCTGAACAGCGACCGAAAACAGAAACCGGGCCGTTTTTATTGAGGAAACGTCTAGCTTTACACCCACCGAACTTAGACGTTGGAATGTGCCTTGGTTCGCGATTCACGCAATCCGCGGCTCAGGATGTCTCGCAATAGCGGAGAGTAATCTTCGAATTTGGCTTCGTCAGGTGCTCCCTTGGAATACTGGTAAATGGCATCCCGTGGTTTCTTACCCAACGAAATCAAAGTGGCACTGACGGTACCAAAATCCTTGTCTCGAATAACCATACTCGGACGACCCGGTGCACTGGGTGCACGCGCCAGGACTTTGCTGGCAACGGCCAAGAATTTGACGGGGGAGTCAAGCGTCTGCAGCGTGAGCAACCGGCGGGCCATGTTGACACGCTCGTCGCGATGATCATTCAGGTCACCATCGGAAATAATACTCAACCCTCGAGGGAGTTCACTCACTTCCGTTTCTTCCCCGGAATGAACAACCCAAGCACACTCTGGGTCGGCGATCACGTAATTGACTCCGTCATATTGCCCAGAATGAAGTTCTTCCAAACACATATCGACAGCCAGCCGTGCGGAACCCGTTTTTAACATCTCCCGGCAGAGGACCCCACGGGACCTCGGATTCATGGGCACGTTGTATTTTTGGCGGCGGACGACACCAATAAACATCCCGTTTTGGTTGATTCCGAGGTAAGTTCCATTTGTGTTTTGGTCAATACTGGCCAAAACACGGGGTTTTCCTGACTGAATGGAAGGGGTCGGACACAATCGATCAAGCGGCTCGTCCCGGTTATAAGCGACTAATAGTGGGGCTTCGGGAACCAAGTGATATACAACTGCCAAAAGGCTCATAGATCTTTTCGCTTAATTTTGATGATGATGGATAGAACTTATGACATGTGCCCCAATCTAACGGATTCAGACGGCCAGAACACCCCAAAAAGTGGGGTATTATCTTCGATTTGAGACATCCCTTTAGCCGAGACCGAGCCGCCCTGTGGCAAATGATTCGGGGCCCATCATATAGAGGCTGCCCAAAGAATAGAGGGTTTTTGGCGCCTTTTAGATTGTCAAATTTCTGTCACGAAAATGTCAAAAGCCCGTTAATTTGATATCAATCGCATACTGCGCTAGAATTCCATCTTATGAACGCCATGTGGTTCGCATAAGATCTGCTGGAATAAACAACGCGTCACTGGATTGGTTTACCGATGTCAATTGCGACACATAATAAAGGAAATATGAAAGGATCGCTCTGGAAGCGATCCATTCCTGGTGTTCGCATTGTTTCGACAGGCATGTTTGCCCCTGATAACGAAGTTCGCAATGAGGATCTGGCCGCGTTGGGGTACGATTCCGATTGGATTATCCAGCGAACGGGTATTAAATCCCGGCGGCATGTTCAAAATCATCAGGCGACCAGCGATATGGCCACCCAGGCTGCTCGGATGTGTCTGGAAAACGCCAATGTTGATCCGAATGAGATCGACCTCATCATCATTGCTACGATGACCCCCGACCATTACACCCCTTCAGCCGCCTGTTTGACGCAGGCCAATT
Organism: Mariniblastus sp.; assembly: GCA_014237975.1. GTDB lineage: Bacteria > Planctomycetota > Planctomycetia > Pirellulales > Pirellulaceae > Mariniblastus. The sequence continues at coordinate 18,669 of JABACA010000053.1, forward strand.
TGGGATGCCGCAACGCGGCCGCACTCGACCTCAACGCTGCCTGTTCAGGTTTTGTTTATTCTCTGGCAACAGCCGGGAATTTCATAACGGCAGGAAACTGTCAAAAAGCCTTGGTAATTGGCGCTGAGACGATGTCGATGGTGGTTGATCCGCGCGACAAAAAGACATTTCCCCTGTTTGGAGATGCAGCTGGTGCGGTTTTGCTGGAAGCCGATCCCAAGCCGGATGATGCACAAGCCTCGGGTTTATTGACTTATCGACTGGCATCAGTTGGTGAGATGTCGGATTGTCTGGTAGTTCCAGCAGGTGGCTCGCGGATGCCGCTCTGCCAGGATGTCCTTGATACGCGGAGTCAGTACCTGCGGATGGATGGGCGTACTGTTTTCAAGTGGGCCGTCCGGCTGGTTCCAGAGATAACACGCGAAATGCTGGATGCGGTCAATTTGAAGTTGGAAGACATTGACTGGTTTATCTACCACCAGGCAAACAAGCGGATTATCTACTCGGTGGCGGACGAGCTTGGTGTCGATCTGGACAAGGTCATTATCAATCTTGAGCGGTATGGCAATACGTCGGCTGCCAGCATCCCGATTACGTTGCACGAAGGCAATACGGCAGACCGATTCAAGCGGGGTGACTTGATTGCTATCGCCGGATTTGGAGCTGGACTGACATGGGCTGCGAGTGTGTTGCGCTGGTAGCAAATGGATCAGGTTTTAAACTCTAGTCACCGGCGTCATCGCTGATCTGTCAGAAGATAACGGCAGACATAATCAATCGCAGCGGCGCTGACAGGTTGTCTTAGTCCAGTGGAAATTCATCATCCGTTGCGCTGTTGCCGTAGAGCGGCAGGTAGCGATAGTAAATTTCCAAGGTCATGCAGGCCAGCGACGTGACATACAAACGGCCACCCACCCGCGCTCCGTGATCACCGTCTTTGAAAAACCAGCTGCCGGCAGCATCGCCTTCTTTGGATTGTGACTTAACCAGGAAGTCGCGCATTTTCCCATTCCACTTTTTCCATGTATCACCACCGTAATGCTTCATGACCTGGGTCGCGTAATAGTTGTAATACATGTTGAACCGCGGCGCACCGCGAGCGAATTGTGGACCCAGATTGGGATAACCCCGTTGTCCCACGTCGGGCTCCATTTTTGCCATCCACTCCACGCCATCGGTCAAGCCTGCATGGTCATGATCCCAACCCATATACATACGACACAGCAGGCCGACGGCCGTTCGCGCCTTATGACCTGGACTCCGCGAGCCTGGTTTATCGGCATACCCATAAATTGCACCACTATCAATTGAGACCGCATCCAGGAATTTATTGGTCAATTTGTAGGTCCGCTTGTTAATGTCGAGTCCACTCATCTTGCCACTCTTGAGCGCCATGATTTGCCAACCCACAGCCGAAGTATCGCCCGCCTGTCTTGGTGAATATCGCCAGCCACCGCCCACCACATCCTGCGCATCCTCGATGAACCAAATGGTTCCCTGCGAGTAAGGGGCCAGACGGGCATCTTTGCTCATCGCGAATGCTTCGTTAAACACGATGGCAACCAGGCCGTGTGCATACATGGTGCCGCCCGGCTCGTGGTAAGAGACGCCCCGACCACTCCGTTTCCCGCGATCCATCAAGAATTCAAGACCGCGCTTGACAACTTTCTTGTATTTTCCATCCAGGTGAGTCTGGCCATTGCCCAAAAATGGCAACAGGGCCAGGGCCGTTGCGCCGTAGCGGGCTTCGGGTCGCATACCCGGATCCCCGTTTTCAGCTGAAGTGCGGAATTTGCCAGGTCCAAGCGTATGATCGAGATTCCAACCGCCATCGGGTAATTGATGTTTGGCCAGCCATTCGAGCGCTAGCTGGACCGCTTTTTCGGTTGCCGCGTTACCGCCGTATTTGCGCAACAACTGATCTTTTCCGCTGCCGCTACGACTGCTGGTTTCATTGGAAAGGTCGGACGACGTCAGTTCAGTCATTTCGTCGCCTTCAAAATTTGAAACGTCATCTGCCAGGAACGAAGACGTTTCGACCAGCGCCGTCGTATCGATGGTCAACGGTTCAGCTTCACTAATTTCCGTATTGGCTTGATCCGGGATTTCACTCTCAAATGGATCAGTCGTTTCAAAATCAGTGACTTCGAGATTGATATCCAGTGTCTCGACCGAGCTGTCAGCCAGCTCCCCTACTTCAAAGCTGACCGTTTTTTTGATGGGCAGCGGAATGACCAAAAGAGCCAGGATCAGGATCAGGGCCACATGGCTCAGAAAACTGACCATCCAACTGGGCATGGCGTTGAAAAAGATGAACTTTTGTCCGCTTGATTCGCTCGAATGTTGATCTGCGTCGTCAGCCGGATCCGTCCCGTCAGGCTGCTTTGCGGCGGGCTGTTTGGCAGGAGGTTGTTGTGCGGCAGGAGGCTGTTTGGCAGGAGGCTGTTTGGCAGGAGGCTGTTTGGCAGGAGGCTGTTTGGCAGGAGGCTGTTTGGCAGGAGGCTGTTGTGCGTCTGGCTGATCAGCATTGGTGCTTTTGGAATCGCTCATGTTCTGCTCAACTGGATTCGGGGTTGCGGTCACCGTACAGAAAGTTTGGAAAGCTGGTCTCGTGGTGGTTGTCCCACGTTTTGTTTTCCAAGGGCGTTCGGGTTACGGCGGGTGATTCGGCAACGGGTCCTATTAATACTTTTAATATACTCCATCCCGCATCATAATTTTTTGCTGTGACCAATATTTCATAGATCAATTTTGGATGGAATCATACAAATGGTCGTTTTTTCGGTCCTGGTAGGGTGGGAAGCAGGGGGTGCTCTGGCTCATTCCTTGGGAAATACGGATTTTTGCGATTTTACCGATATACTGCTGAAACTGCTGAAAGCGACTATTTTGGACTGGGAGCTGTGATTGAGCGAACTACACGTAGCATCGACCTGCCGCGAACTTAGGTCGGCGATCAGCAATTATCGACGACGAGGACTTTCCATTGGCCTTGTGCCGACGATGGGCGCTTTACATGCGGGTCATTTGAGTTTGGTTGAAAAGTCATTGAGTACTACGGATGTCACGGCTGTTTCGATATTTGTTAATCCGACGCAATTCGCTCCCACCGATGACTTGGATCAATATCCACGTCCTCTGGAACAGGACTTGGAGAAACTGCGACGCGCGGGAGCCCACTTGGTGTTTGTGCCCGACGTTGCCGAGATTTACCCGAAAAATTGTACCACGGCGGTTGAGCCACCCGAGGTTTCACGACGCTTGGAGGGCGAATTTCGCCCCTCTCATTTTAAAGGTGTTTGCACGGTCGTACTCAAGTTGTTGCAACTGATCCCGGCCCGTATCGCTTTTTTTGGTGAAAAAGATTATCAGCAATTGGCCGTGGTTCGACAGATGGTAGAGGACTTGAATGTTGCAACCCGAATCGACGGTTGTCCCATCATAAGAGAACCCGATGGTTTGGCGATGAGTTCCAGGAATATCTACCTGGCCGGCCCGGACCGGAAGATTGCTTTGTCCCTTCATCGAACCTTGTCGATGGTTGCACAGCAGATTGAGCAGGGGGAAACGGACGGCCATTGTTTGATGTCAGAAATGCGGCAGATGTTGATTGACTCTGGTGTCTCCGATATTGATTATGCGGTGGTTGCCGATCCAACGACACTGGAAGTCGTGGACGATGTGGAAGGTGCGGTGGTTGCCCTGATTGCCTGTCAGGTTGGACAGACCCGTTTAATTGACAACCGTGTCATAACGGGTTGATAGACGTTACCATGGCGATCGTAAACCATTGCGACATTCATTCCGAGATGTTTGGCCGGGCTTTCCTGGAAACCTAGAGAAGTGGCATCGTCCCATGCAGCAAACTCTTTTTCACATCCCTCACTCGCTTTTTGATGGCTGGTTGTTGGCAATCTGGCTCATCCTCGGATTCGGCATGATGGGTTACCAGTGGTTGATTTCCAAACGGCGCTCGGAGGCCTTGGGCTTGCTTCCGATTATCGTGATCGTCGGGCTGGTGATTCAATTTGTCTTGCCAGGCTTGGAAAACAAGGGGATCAACCCGGCGGATCCCCAGGGTGATTTGGTCCCCCTCGGTTTGGCGATCCGGGGCTACGGTTTTTTCATGCTACTGGCCATCGTCGCGGGGTTGGGGCTGGCTTACTGGCGCTGTCGCCAAGTCGGCTACGAGTTTGATCGGATTATGTCTCTTTGCTTTTGGATCATCCTGTCTGGACTTGTCGGAGCTCGGCTTTTTTATGTCATCCAGAAATGGGATGAGTTTGCCAAGCCGGAATATATTCCATCCCAGGTTCATCCAGACCATATTGATCCTGAAAAATCAGAATATGTACTGTTGCCAACGTTTCGGTTGCCGACGTTGATTCACTCGCGAAGTGGAAATGCAAAATGGTTGGCCGAGATTTCAAACCGCAACCCGCTCTGGGTCCACACCAGTGACGCGGGTCGCTTGGGAGTTCAGGACGGTGACTTGTTGCGCGTCGCAACGGATATCGGATATTTCGTCGATCGCGTCTGGGTGACGGAGGCGATCCGACCCGGGGTGATTGCGTGTTCTCACCACCTGGGGCGCTGGCGCCGACAACAGGACGCGTTGGCCAATCGTTGGGCCACCAACCTGGTGGAAATCCAGGACGAAGATGGTGTCTGGAAAATGCGGCAGCTGGATGGACCATCAAGTTCGGCTTCCTCCGATGCTGATTCCGCGAGGATATTCTGGAAAGACGGGGGCGTGCACCAAAACCTGATTCACGCCGTCCAGCCGGACCCGATAAGTGGAATGCACTGTTGGCATCAAAAAGTAACTGTCACCGTAGCAGGACCCGAAGATCAATACGGGGATGTGGTGGTCGATACCAACCGCTCGATGGAAATTTACCGGAAATGGCTTGAGATGACGCGGCCTGCGCCAGGTCCCGACAATTTGCGGCGTCCCTTGTGGATGAAGCGGCCGCTTCGCCCCGACGAATCCAAGTTCTATATGGATCGTTAACGGTTGCTGACCGAATCCAGTATCTGGTGGGTTCAGCCGATTTTGCCAAACTCGCTAGATGCAATCACCAAAATGACAAGAAACCATCTGGTTCGTCGGTCGGTAAATCTCCGTGTCCCGTCCGTGTAACGAGTAGGTGTCCATCTGGCGAAGGGGAGGAGAATAAATATGCAGGGTTATCAGGCTGGAATCGGTAGCCTGTAAATTCGATACTTGGTGAATCTCTTCATCCTGACTACAGCACACTTGCCCCTCTAAACAGTCTTTTGAGACGACCGCCTTGATTTGACCCGAGGGAGTAAAATCAAATGTCGTTTCAGTAGCGGTTCCCTGCATGATCTTCAGTCCACAGGTCGACCCTGCGTGGTTATGAATTGGACTTCGTTGGCCACTTTGCCAACAAATGCAAAGTAATTCAAACCATTCATTTTCACGGATCATGTTTCGTCGATAACTTTGGTCGCCGAAAATGGTGTAAGGCTCAAGATCCTTGCTGGTGATGTCCAATCCAGTCAGAAACCGATCCAGCTCTTCGAGGGTCGCTCGTTGGGTAAGTGTCTCGAGAAAATCGACAAGTTGTTGGATCGGTTTTGATAGTGAAGCAGTACTCATACCTAAATTGTCCATCAGAAATAAGAATTAGTCAAACAAGTCAGGGCCCGTTTACTGACAGTTTGGCAGCCTTTTGGATAACGAGATTGGCCCTTTGGTTAAATTAAACCTATATTTCCAGTGGTCCGGCGTCGTTCAGTTGGGCACGCCTTTTGCAACAGTGTAACAAAGGGCCAAAACGAACCCGTTTTCCGGCCTGCCTCTTTTCCAGACACACTTTTCCAGACACACACTTTTCTTGGGTTTAAAAAGGTCTATTCAATGAACACTAACCGCATGAAAGACGAGTTTGTTCCAAACTTGCAGGGACATTTCCTGGTCGCAGCGCCAATACTCTCTAATTCGGCGTTTCAACGTTCGGTGATACTGATCTTGCAGGATGACCATAACGGGACGTTTGGAGTCGCTCTCAACCAAATTGCCGATGTTGAATCGGCCAACCAATTCAA
>JABACA010000054.1:0-1569 GCA_014237975.1 Mariniblastus sp.
CCGGTCGAAAATTTTTCAAATGGGACTGCTGGACCGCATCGTCCGGAAAGCACTCTAACAAAATGGCCTTGGTCGGCTGTTGCGGGTTATCGATAAAAAATTCGTAACTCTTCATGCCGTTTTCGCGTTCGATTTCAACCTGTTCCTCCAGGTACCTAGCCAGGCCGGCCGGATCGACCACATCGAATTCGACATGACAATACCAATGGGTCGACGAACCCGTTTGCTGTGCCATTTATTTCGCTCTCACTGGGGGTTAATGATTTTTTAAAAGTATACAACAAATGGACGCTCCCAATGGCAGGCATTTGATCTACTATGGTTCAAATTGCCAGCGGCCCGCCTGCTGGCCCATCGAGTAACGAACGCAACACCTTAAGAGACACCCCAGATGTTCCCATCTTTGTATCGCTCCACGCTGGTGCTCGCCCTGGCCTGTTTGTCAGCGGCACCCTCTCAATCCCAGGATCAAACGGATACGTTTACACCGATTTCCCGTTGGGATCGAGACTTTAACATCGAAGTAAAACCTTATTCGATGGGCGCGGCGGCCGTGCCGGGTCTCCAATCGTTTGCCGCCGGTCAACACGGTGATCAGTGGGTTATCCTGGCGGGCAAGACCGGCGGCATGCACTCTTTCGAAACGGGAAACCGATCAGCCTGGGTGATCGACCCGACAACGAAACAGGCATGGGGCCGTTCGCTCACGGATCCTCAAAGTGGACTCAATCAACATGCGATTGATAGTTTGTCCGGCAGCAACACACAATCGTATCAAAGGCACGACACCCTCTTCATTACGGGTGGTTACGTCTACGAATCCGACATCAACCATTTCACCACCTACAATGAATTGACGGCGGTCGACCTGCCGGGGTTGATCGATTGGGTAAAAACGCCCGGCACCGATATGGCGAGCAATACGATCCTGCAAACTGCGGGCGCGCTCGGAACCGGGACCGCCTATGAAGGGGGTCTATTTCAAGTCACCGGGGGTGGCATGTTCGAAGTCGATGGCCAGACGCAGCTCATTTTTGGCCAAATGTTTGAAGGGGCCTACGATCATGGCGGCGCCTACCAGAAATACACTTCCCAAGTTCGAACGTTCGAAATCGATTACGATCACGCAGCCGGGACGCTGGCTTACTCCAATGCTGCCGTTCATCCGGCCGGCGGCGATCCCACACAATTTCAACGCCGCGACCTCAATACGATGCCCGTCCTCTCCAAGAATGAAGAGGGTCAGGATGAACTCAGTGGCGTTGCGCTGTCGGGCGTCTTTTATGAGGGGAGTGGAATCTGGACGGTCCCGGTAGAAATCAGTCCCTCGGGTATTCCCACCATGAAAGATCCCAACACGGATCCCTCCGTCTTTAAGCAGGCGCTCAACGGATACGAATGCGCCAAATTCGGTATGTATTCTTCCAACAGCGGTGAAATGATAGAACTATTATTGGGGGGAATTACGGCAAATGAGTTTGTCGACGACCCGTCAACCGGAAACCTTCGTTACGATCCGAATTTTCCTTTTACAAATCAAATTTCGGCGGTCTCGATCGATGCGAATGG
>JABACA010000054.1:1579-24706 GCA_014237975.1 Mariniblastus sp.
ATCTTCGGTCCCCAAGGTAATCGTTATCTTTTCGGTTCCAATGCGCAGTTTTTTACGAGTTCCGATATCCGCTTGCTCGAGGGAGACATTATCGACCTCGATTCACTCACCGAGCGAACCCTGCTCGGTTATATCTATGGCGGCATTGGTGCGGGCAGTCCCCATGGCGGTTTTGGTGGCGATTCGTTCGCGTCTTCCCAGGTTTTCGCCGTATGGTTTAAACCGGTCCCGGAGCCGACGACCTTGTTGATCTGGTCGATGCTGGCCGGGTTGGGAATCACGCTACGCCGGCGACGGTAATTAAAAGTTAAGAAAACACCAACCACGGTTAGGTCCGTGGTTTTTTTGTGCGCTCAACAAAAACAGGGATCAGTGGGCGGAGCGACACCTGGCAGGACCGGACTCGCTCGTTGGTGAATGGGATCGTTAGCATTCGTTATTGTTTCAATTTGACGTCCAACATCTGGGCCACTGTCGACGGCGCGAACTTCAAATCGTCGGGACAGTGGGCATGCCAGTTGGCAAGTAACCATTCCATGGAGTTTTCCCGTTTTTCGCCGCCGCCCAGCCGCATGTAGTGAAAGGCCTGAAAGAAGGCGGGATTCTTGTGTGCTTCGATGGCAAGTTGCTTTGCGATGACCCGATTTTTTTCGCGATCGTACGGTTGTCGTGTCAAATGGGCGATGTTGGGTTGATACCATTCGGCCAGGCTTGCCGGTGACTCGGTCTGATTGCGAACGTCGTTGATGTATTTTGTCAGACTGGGTGCGTAAGATTTCCAATTTTCGTAAGGCGCCTTGGTCGCCCAAGCCACCCCCATTTTGTCCATCGTCCAGAGAGAAAGAGATTCGCAAAATGCTTCTTCGAACCAGTGCTGGGGCATATCCAACGAGAGGTCGCCACAAAGCACGTGACCCAATTCATGGGAGAACTGATAGGCAACCTGCGACCAGTGTCGATCCCCCGAACTGAGCAGCACAAAAAATTCTCCGTTGGGCCCACGTTGAGAGACGGTCATCGGACCTTGTTTGTCGCGTATCACGAAAATGGTAGGCTCGCGACCCGGGTTGGGCCGAATCGCTCGAAAGATCGTCTCGGCGCATGAAACGCAGACGGCTGCCACGTCTTCCGGACTGGCGGAACCCCAACCGTCGGGGGCTACAACCAACTTGGCTGCCCGACCGTCCTCAATGGGGATGTCGCGGCGGACGCCATTTTTTACTTTGTCCGTAAACGCACGCTTCACGACGATTCCGCGCAGCTGTCGATTTTCTTTTTCAAGCTCGGCAATGCGACGGCGCAGGGCGGCCGTGTCGTCCTGTGAAAACGCGGGGTTGGCGACCACACAACAGATTATGCCAAGAACAAAAATGCGCACCAACGTTACCTCTTGCAAGTGTTCAGGATATCGATGGCGACGAGCCAACCTAAAAAGTCGAGTGATTCAAGGACCAAACGGAAGCGTTGACGACGCCGATTCATTTGCAAATTATACCTGAAACGGCTACATGGCGATTGGGAATTCAAACAAGTCGATTTGTCCGGTCATTTTCCGTGGCGAAAAGACAGGTTGAAACTGGCAAATTCCCGACTAAAACCTCGGGCCTTGCAAGCGTGGTTCGGGTTGGTCTGGCAGCAACAAGCATGGCATTCCCTCACACGATTTGGTCGATTCCCGAATGACGGGCTCGCGTGAATCGCGCCAATTTCTTCGGCCGTACTGGGAAATTGAATTCCAACCTTTTTAGCGCGGTCAATCCGAATGTGGGAACCACCCGTGGCAACTCGCAAGGCTTGTCGATATTAACCTCGGCCGTTTGGGGCCTGTTAATGAATTTCGATGAGGTCCTGCCAGTTTGCCAGCCAGGAAGGCAACATTTGACACAGGGTGTTTCTTTTAGCGACGGCGACGAAGGGTCAATCCAAACCCGGCCAACAGCGAAAGTAACACGACCGATGACGGTTCGGGAACCGCGTTGAACGACGAGGGATCCATGAAATTGCCCGACATGACCAACAAGCTGTTCAATGTAACCGAGTCCGAATAGTAATTTACATGCGTTTGCTTGGCGTTATCGAAGATGTCGTTTAACCACTGTTGATCGGCAGCATCAGTTCCCGTCATGGCGGCCACGCCGACAGGAGACCTGTAAAACAGGTCGCTCCATGTATTCAACGGGTCTCCATCCAGTTCATAACCACCCAAAATCTGGTTGGGATCACCGCTGGAGGAATCCTGAAAAAACTCGGACAACATTTGAGCCTGTGCCCAGGTGGTCGCGTCCCCGCTGAGAACCGCATCGGCGCCGAAGCGCCACGGGATACGGCCCGCGTTGTACCAGTAATCGTCATCGAATTCGCTTTCCAAAAAATTGGGAGGCGCGGGACTGGCATCGCCCGTTAACGGATCGACGACCAAAAAGTCAGACACCAAACCGGTGCCAAATTCCTGTTGGATATCGCCCGTAATGGTCTGGGTGGCATCGATCACGGCGTTCCACTCGGCGTGGTTTCCCGAGGTGTTTCCAAAGGCACGAAAATGGCCGTACATGAAATCACTCGATCGAGTTGACCATTGGTTGTATGGTCCCCCACCGTTGGGATTAACCCAATCGCCCAACATCGGCAGGTTGCTCGTCGGTCCGATGGTCGAGGTGTGAATCGCCTCGATTATATTAAGCGCTTCTTGCCGGTAATTGATACTCCCGTTGCTGCCCCATTGGGCGTCGGCCACCAACAACCCGTAGGCAATGTCGGCGTCACCATCAAAGGCGCTGCTGTTCCCCGAGGGGTCGGGCTGGGCCCAGTCCATCAATTGGGGATTGCCCTGGCTGGGATGGGCGCGGGCGTAGGTGTAGAGTCCATTAAAAACGTTTTGGGCGTTGGCGTCGTGGCCTGCCATGTGGGGCACGATCACCATTCCGAAACCTTGCGCCTCGGACGTCGTCCGACCAGATCCGTCCATTACCACGCGATACCCGTCGCCGCCCGGATCGACCCGAATCCATTCCGACTTCCATTGATCGTAGTAATCACTGACGTAAGTATCGATCTGTGCCTGTGAGTACTGGTTGGGAAATAGCGTCCCGGCGGCGTAACTTTGATGATGGGTGCCAAATGGATGGTCCTGTGCCTGGATGATTGGCAACGCAAAAAACGACCCGAAAAAAACGATTCCGCACAGCACTTGGCATGAACGCATGATGGTCAATCCTTAACAAAAGGCGTGTTGACCCCTGTCCCAACGGAGGACCCGTTGTATCAGGATTAAATTTGAGGAAGGGGACTCATGCGGAATTGTAAAATCCGATGTCGGCTCGGCAACATGCATTCACCAGATGCGGGCAACGAAAACCGTTTCCGCCTGCCAAATTCCCCCGGGGTTGGACCCGCTGTCACGAAACGACAGAATCCGCCCCCTCTATTGAGGGGTCATGTCGATGGCCAAATGTTGGGTCGGATCACGGTGTCAGCGGCTTTCAGTGCCGATCGGCCTTAATCAGGCCTGGCGACACCGATCCGAATGACAGCCAGTGCAATAGCGGCAAAAAGATTGTGCGGCCCACTCGTTTAATCGACTGCGCATGCCGGCTGGCTGGACAGTTTGGACAACACCTACCCGGCACTGCCGACCGGCACCTGATCGACCGCCGAAAAAGGTTCCGGTCAGGTACGATGCGTGGTCGCAAAAACGATCGGCTGGAAAGGGGAATTCGTTAACGCAAATTTACTTGGCACCAGGCGGTTTGGCTTTTTATTGGTGTCGAGTTGCTTGAGCATCACCTCGACCGCCTTGGCAATCTGCTTGTCCTTACCCTCGGCCATCGATTGCGGATCGTTTTTGACCCGGTGATCCGGTTCCATCTGTTTATTTTCGAGGAATTCTCCCTGTTTGTTTTTCATGCCAACTTGGGGAACACCTACCCGCAGGTCACCCGACAACGACGTTTCCCACCAGACGGCCGTCATGGTACCCGGTACCGGCATGCCAACCAGGTCGCCAATTTTCAATGCGCGGTAGGCGAAGGGGAAACCGTTGGCGTCGCTGTAATTTCCTTCGCCCATCACGACGATCGAAGGTTTGTTCCACTGGTCGAGTGAATCGCCACGGTATTCCCGACCGCGGACGTGCATCGTGACGTATTCCTTACCCATGAACAATTTGGCCAGGTCGTTGTGCAACCAACCGCCACCGTTCCAACGCGTATCGACCACGATCGCTTCTTTGTCAAAGTGTTGACCGAGAATCTCGGAGTAGACGACCCGGTAACTGGGATCGTTCATTCCCCGGATATGAACGTAGCCGAGGCGACCACCTGAGAGTTCGTCGACCAATTTACGCCGGTTTTTTACCCAACGTTCGTACATCAATTGGGATTGCGCGGCGGTCGAGATTGGTTTGGTTACCTCGTCGAACTTGGTTCCGTCGGCACGGATGATACTTAGCCTGACCCGCTTGCCCGCCTTGTGGTTCATCAACTGGGCGTAATTAGTGCTGCCATCCAGTTTCACACCATCGACGGCAGTCAGTTTCATACCTGGTTTGATGGCGCTGTTCGCCTTTTTGAGCGGACTCTTATCGAGGATTTCGACGAACTCCAGTGGTCCCGACGTATCGGACAGATCAAAGATCACACCGAGTGCAGCCGTGCGATCGCCGTCGCTGGCCGGTCGTGGTCGATAGGAAACACCGATATGGGAAGCATTCAGCTCGCCTGTCATTTCGGCTAACAGGTTGGCGAAATCCCGGTTATGACCGATCGATGGTAGTTTGGCCTGGTAAACGGTTTTCATCGCGTCCCAGTCAATGCCATGGAAATCCGGACGATAGAATTTGTCGTTAATTTGCCGCCATGAATGTTCAAACATGTACGCCCGTTCGGCGTCAGGTTTCAACTCCATCACCGCGTCGAAAGCAATCGGTTTGGCGCTATCCAGCTTGCCCACGTCGGCCTGGCTCAAGCTGCTGCCGGACAACATGAAAATGGTCTTCCCATCGTCCGATAGTTGAAATTCAGCCGAACCGCCGCCCAGTTTTTTGAGTAACTTCGTCTTGCCTTCGACAAAATCGCGTTCCCACAACTCATGACCGCCAGCTTGGCTGGTCAGGTAATAAAGTTTGCTGGAATCGTTATTTAACATGGCTGATTGGATGTCGGCCGAATTCCGGGTCAAACGCACCATGCGGTCATCCAGGTTATTCCAGTCGATGGTAACCGGTTTGGATTCGGCCACCTGTTCGTCGCCCGATTTACCTTCTTTTTTCTCATTCGCTTCGCGAAGCTCCTTAGCCAGTTCGTACTCCTCTTTGCTGAGGGTAAACTTGTCGTAGGCATCCTGGGTCAGGAAGGCAGCCTGGATATCGAGTTCCCGCCCCCAACTTCCATGGTCCCGTTGACCATAACGACTGGTGGCCCAATAAACGACATCTCCGGCCCGTCCCCAGGCTGGCGCGGTATCCAGGTAACCAGAGTGACTAATGTCGACCGGTTGCGCGGAGCCGTCGGACGGCACGATACCGATGTTGGTGATAAACAGACGATCGCGCGGCGCATAGTCGGCGATCAGCCAGTGACTATCGGGTGACCAGCCGAATGTAATATCGCCGTCGGAGTAGGAATAATTGTGTTCTCGCCCCAGGGCAACGTGAGTGTCGCCGCTGTTGCGATCGAGTACCTGGATTTCATCCCGGCCTGACAGGTAGGCAATTTTTTTACCATCGGGTGAATAACGTGGCTGAAAACTCTCTCGGTCTCCGGACGGGATCTCTTTCTCCTCAATCTTGGTGGCGGTGAAAAAGTATTTCTCGTCCGCATCGCCAATGGTCGCTTCGTAGAGTTTCCATTTGCCGTCCCGTTCACCGGCGTAAAGCAGCGTGCGACCGTCGGGATGGAACGAGACGCTACGTTCCTGCTCTGCCGAGTTGGTAATACGCCGGGTCGTCGTGAAATCCCGACTGGTGACAAAAATCTCTCCGCGGGCCACCAGGGCGATCTCTTTTCCATTTGGCGAGACGGAGAACTCACTGATGTCATCCTTTAATCGAATCGTCAGATAATCCTTGGCATGAGTGTCTGAATTGAAACCGATCTTGAGGCGTTGCGGGTCCTGGCCTGGCGTCTGGGTGAAAATGGAACCGTGTTGGGTATACGCCAATTTGCCGCTGTCGGCCAGGGAAAGATGTCGAACCGGGTGCGTATCAAATTTCGAGACCTGTTGTTTGTTGCCTCCACTGGCATCCATCTGCCAAACATTAAAATTGTTGTTGCCATCCTCGGACAAGTAGTAAAGTTTGTCTGCACCGGACCAGACCGGGTTGTGATCTCCCCCTTGGAAGGTGGTCAATTGAGTGTGTTGGTTGGTTGCCAAGTCATGCAGCCAAATGTCCCGGGCAAAGGCGGACGTGTCGTGTTTGCGCAAATCGATTTCATAAGCTTTTTCATCGCGGTAAAGAATTTTTTTGCCCTCCTTGTCATACCGCGCTTCCGAACCGGGAATCGTCGAGATCATCCGGGGTGTCCCGCCCTCGGTTGAGATCGTATACAGCTCGGCCTGGCGACTGGTGGGGAACTGGCTGGTTGCGGCATTGTCCGTACGGGCCGAGGAAAAAAGTACCTGTTTATGGTCGGGAGAAAAATCAGTGGGCAAATCGTGCGAGCTGTGATGGGTCAGCCGCGTTGCCTTGCCGCCAGTGGCCGGCATCACGAACACGTCCAGGTTGCCGTGCCGATCACTGGCAAAGGCAATCTTTTGACCATCGTGGGACCAAATCGGGTGGCCTTCCCAGGCGCTGTGAATGGTCAGGGGTCGAGCACTTCCGCCCTCCGCGGGTACGCTGTAAATATCGCCGTGGTAGCTGAACAGAATCGATTCGCCGTCGGGCGAGATGGAGGCGTGACGAAACCAATCACTGTTGTCTTGGCCGCGCCCCTGGCTCGTGAAAAGAACAGCAAACATTAAGGCGATAAACTGACAGTATTTCATCTTGGGGTTGATCCTGAGTTGGAGGCGCGGAACCGATTCATGGGCGGCCTTGCAGAAGTAAAGGTGCCCGTTGATTTACGGCCTTTTCCTGTAAAACCACCCAAAACAGGATGATTCAGGAGATGTCCGGAAACAAGGGGCAGGCCTGTAAAGTTCGTCTTAAATCAAATTTTTAAACCAAAACAAATTGTTCCTTTAACGGATACGGTGGGTCGGCCGATTATGTGGAAGGCTGGCCGCCCCAACATGGAAAACAATGATACGGTTCAACAGGTTGTTGGATAAGTTGTTGCAAGTCAATACAATGCGGACCGACTACCTTTACCTGGAACAGGCGTTTAGCCCAAAAACCGAATGAGTTTGAAACCTGTAGTGACTGGTATGTGGATCGGTGACAAACTATCGACACTGGAACGTCTTTGCATTAAGTCGTTTACCAGCCACGGGTATGATTTCCAGCTCTATGTTTACAACGATGTAAAAAACGTACCACCGGAAACAATCGTCAAGGACGGTTCGCAGATCTTGCCGCGGGAAAAGACGGACCTTGTTGATAAACTCGACATGCGTAGTATCGCTTATTTTTCCGACCTGTTCCGTTACAAATTGCTATATGAAACGGGCGGTTGGTGGGTGGATATGGACACGGTTTGCCTGAAAGAAGTCAAATTAAATGACGCGCCGATGGTCGGGTCCGAAGGTCGCCCCGAGCGAAAAAGTTTGCTCGACAGGTTAACCGGAAAACGACGTTTTAAAGGCAGGACGAATGCCAACATTGGCTTCCTGAAATTTCCCGAAAAGACCGAGGTCATGGAGTATTGCTTTGTAAAGTCAGAGGAAATCCTGACCTCCAAAAAATCGATTCGATGGGGTGACACGGGACCCGTTTTGTTGAGGTCGGCACTCAAAAAATTCGGCAAACAACATTACGTTGTCCCTTGGAAAACGTATTGCCCCGTTCACCTTTGGAATTGGCAAAGTTTTTTAGATAACGAAAAAACCGCCAGTCTTCAACAACTTGAAAATGACCCGGACGTATATTGTGTCCACCTGTGGAATGAACTTTGGAGAAGAGGAGGCGTCGACAAGAACCAAAGGTTCTCTGAATCGACCTACATCAGCCACCTGCTCAGCAAATTTGATGTCGACCCTGCCCCAGCGGGCATCTAAGGCAAACACCTGGCTGCCAGCTGGATCCGAACAATTCACGCCGTGCCAGTCTGGAGTGATTGGCCAGGCCCCCGACCGAACTGCCCAATTCGCCGCGTTACTCGTTTTGTTCCTGCCCGAGGCGAATTGGAAAACGTCTGCCGTTGGTGTGCAACAGAAGTCGGTCTCGCAAGTTAACTGGGACGCTGTTTAAGGATTCAACGTTTTGAGGTGTATAATGTTACCCTCGATCGAAGTAACGGTTGCGAAATTGATTCGATCCGCAAATTCTTGCGCATCCGCGACGGGGGAAAGTTTGATCATCAAAGTCTCTCCATGTTGTGACATTTGGTTTTTTTGCCAAGAGGATCTCTCCTGGACGAGTTCGACTGCCTGTTCCCTAATTTCGTCACCCTCCTCGGTATCAGCAACTCCGGTGACTTTTAAGATGACCGTAGTGGCCGGATCCATTTCAAACATATTGCCGCAACCAACCAATGAAATTAATAGCAAGCCAGTCAAAAACGTTCGCATCCGGTTCTCCCTGAAAAGATAGATTGAAAGTAAAGTGTAACGGTTTCAGCTCCCATTCCCAGTATTGGAAGCAACGATGTCGACAGATTACGTGGACACAATCGGCCGAGCACTGGTGAGATCCGGCGCAAACAAAAGATGCCAGACATGTACCCGGTTGGATCCTGGTGGGCAGCCTTGTCCGTTCGGTAGGTTAATAGCCAAATTCGGCACGCTGATCCTGCAGCAATTTGACCAGGCCAAGTGTTTTTAAGGCCCGTATTTTCGTGGGGTCTAATTCCGCTTGGTTTTTATTGCGTTCGGCGATTGGAATACTGTAATCAAAACATGCCGTGTAAAGCCGATCCTGATCCGCGTCGGGAACTTCGGTAGCGACCCAGTCGCTAAGTAACTGGATAAACTGTTCTTCCTGTAAACTCCCCAGAGGAATGGGCACTGCCCCTTGTTCCTCGGGATGATCCGCACCCAGGTAGGCCAGCCGCGGCAACTCGGTATTAGGCGTGGCCGTGGTGGTGATCCGTTCTCGACCGTCCCAGCAAAAGGGCAGTTGGTTGCCTTGTTCGTCCAATAAAACTCCGCCAATCGATCCACCATCTTGATAACTGTCAATTTCAATCACCTGGCAAGGTGTGTTGATCGGTATTGCGGCCGCCGTCTCTCCCGCATCGGGCGAACCGGTGAATTGGTAACAAAACCATGCAATCAGTCCGATCAAGAGAACGAGGATGGCGATTCGCAGAGAGTTGGTTTTCATGACGATTTCCTGATCATGGAATTGAGATTAACATGGTCGTTTGTTGGGTCGCAATACATGGCTCGCGACGAGACAAAACCATTATTCGGCAGGATGGACCAGTCTATATGACTCATTCCCGAGCAAATAGTTTCACCAAAATCTTTAAATTCGGCATGTTGTTGCGAGATCGGTACCTGGTCGAGTCGCTAGAACGTGGCCTGAAATTTTCAATAAAAACGGTGTCACTCGGACGATCGTGTTACCTGCGCCCGGGCCAACCGTAGGATATTTCACATCGGCCCGATCGGTTTCGTCTCCGGGAATTTTTAATGTTCAAAATATTTCGCCTGGTGTCCTTTAATGACTTCGTTCGCGAAATGTTTTAGACGAGACGAACTGTTTAATTTCAAGGAAAAAGGGATGGGTCTCGCTCCGTTTGTAATCTGATTTCAGCGATTGTTCTGTCATGGAGACCATGCCTCGGGACCCTTGTCGCTGTCCATGTTGTGGTTGGGCTCATCCTGAGCATAAGAAGCATGGTCGTAAGAAACACAGCTCGACTGGAAATAGTGTGGCCAAGGTCGTGTCGTCTCGATCATGAACCAGGATAGCGATAAACCTGGCTAGGATACCACCAAGGGTTTGGAGCGGTGCGGCCGCTCGGCCAATGGAATTCGGCCGCCCGGCGGGTTACGATGGTGTGAACCGTTTGGGTGCGAAGTCAACCAATTCGTTCGGAATATGATTCACGTTAAAACCGACTCTAGCCGAACTGCCCGCTGCATTTAGAAAAGGCTCGTTAAATATGAAACTGCTTGCACTGGTCATCCCTTTTGTTTTCCTGGCCTTGCCCTTAATGGCCCAGGAGCCGGTATTACCTTATTCCACCGAAAGCGTTCAGCAATTCCTGGCCAAAAACCGCGCGGAAAAAACGCCCTCCATCGTGTTGTACAATTTCGACATCGAAAGCGGCTGATGAAGCGTCAAGGATGCGGGAGCCGTGTTGCTCCCCTCGAACGAATTGATGGACCTGCACCAAACCGTTCCGATCTGTCTTTCCGACCAGGAATTGCCCGCTAATTGCGATATCCGGTACGGACAGTTCTATTATTTCTTCATGTTTAATGAGGCCGGCGAGCTGACCAACGTGGCCAACATCTCGGACGGTCTGTCGCGTCGCAAAAAAGAAGGGATGTCTTTGCCGGAAGCATTTTTGGCGATGGTTGATGAGTCCCTGCAAATCGATACCTCACTCGAATCGTGTGAGCGGGATTACCTGGACTCGAAGGGCAGCAAGCAGTCATACCAACAACTCAAGAAAAAATTGAACCAGTTGGAGAGGATTGGTTCGATGCGGGTGGTCGCGCTATTGCGGGAACAGGCAGATCAGATGACGGACCCCACCTTGACCCGGTTTCGCGCCTTGGCCTTGGAAACGGCCGCTGTGAAACAACAGGTGATCAACAAACGGGCAATTGACGCGCTGGCAAATAACATGGAAGAATTCCTGGCCGAAAACCCGGACCATCCCGAGGTTCCGCAAATCCTGAAAGACTATTATAAAATTGGCTTGAAATATACTTACGACGTCCACGGACATTCTCAACGACTGGCGGCCACCTGGCGGACCAAGGCCGATGAGCCGAAATCTGCCGCATTGGCTAAGTTGGCTGATCAGTTGATTAAAACCAGTGATCAACATCTCGCTTCGATCGACAAGGCGATTGGGAAACTGAAGCAACCGAATGGTTGGGAGGCTCCCCGCCTGTTCGCCCAGAAAGGCGATTCCCAAAAGACTCTCGAATCACTCGAAAGCGCGATGGCCGTACCGGTGATGAAACCGATTTACCAGGACTGGAAGAAACAGGCAAACGCCGATCTTAAATAACGGATTGTCGTCGAGAAACATAGACCGCCGTCCAATTGGCTGTAGATGATGCTGCCGATCTCGCGGAGGTTCCTCCCCACCGCAGAGGAATCTATGTAGGGGCAAGTCCTCAGCCGGGTGATCCCGATGCCTTGCGACCTGCACTCGAGGCCGCCATGGGTCCGAATGGCTTCGATATGCAGCGCTTTGCTCGGGATGGGTATCCGCTGATCCATCCACTGTGGTTGGTTCGCGGCCTCTCCAACAACATCATTGGCTTTGCTGCTGCCATTCACGATCTTCAAGGTGTGAACGCGAACTACTGTGATGGTGTGAACGGCGGTTGGAATGCGCTTCGTGAAGGTGCGCTGGCGGTGGCGGAGGGTCGTGCGGACTGGGTCGTGGCCGGTGGTGCGGATGCCTGGGCGGCCGCCGACGGTTTGCTGGGAGAACAAGCGTGCGGTGACGGGGCAGGGTTTGTTGTCTTTCGTCCAGGGGGCCCGGATGTAACATCGTTGTTGCCTGCCGAAGGCGGTATGTTGGATATGGAAGCGACGGGTTTCTTGGGGGCCGCATCGGGTCCTGTGGCATTTTGTCGTCGCTGGCTAAACCGTCAGGGCTGACAAGACCCTCACCGGTGCAGTTCACACGGCGTCATGCGAACGGCTATTCAGGCCAGGAATAAGGATTACAATGAGCTACCACACCAATCTCGAGCCAGCAATTTGGAGCAAGGTCCAGGACGCATTCGCAGCGGCGCTGGGCTTGGAAGAAGATGAAATCGAACTCGACGCACGCCTGATTGAAGAATTGGGTGCGGAGAGCTTGGACTTTTTGGATATTGTCTACCGTCTGGAGCGTGCCTTTGACATCAAGATTCCGCGCGGTGGAATCGAGACGACGGCATTAGAAGAGACGGATGGAGTGTACGAGGTGGATGGTATTCTGACGGAAGCCGGTCTCGCTGCATTGAAAGAGTTGATGCCAGAAGTTCCCGCGGGTGAAATCCACGAGGGCTTGCGGGTCACTGAAGTACCTGAACTGTTTCGGGTTGCGACCTTCTACAATATCGTTGCCCATCTCATCCAACAGAAAGCCGACGGTGCCGCCGATGACAGCGGAGTCTCCAACGATAGCTGAGCTGAACGCACCTCCCGTGCGCTTTTGTTTTGTGGTCCACGCGGTCAGCCGGCTCCACCGTGGAATCATGGGGGTTCGCTCGGCGAATATGGGCCTGGTGGGTCAGTGGAGCGATGGGACCCATCCTGCGGATGTCATGCGGGTGTGTTCACTGTCCTTGGCTGGGGTGGCTGAGGGGATGGTATTGGCTGTTCCCATGGTTCCAGAGGATTTGCTGTCCAACCAAGAGCGTGCGGTGGAGCGAATGCAGCAGGCAGTCGAACTTGCCGGTGCAGTCGATGCGGTCGGTCTCGGAAGCCTCTGTGCCGTTGTGGGTGGAAGAGGGGAAGAGCTGGCTTCTCGCTTGTCTGTTCCGGTCACGAATGGGGGTGCTGCCACCGCATGGGCCATTTTGGAAAATACCCGAACCGTTCTGCAGCACCGACCTTCCGGCCGGGTGGCTGTGCTGGGCTCAAGGGGCCCCGTCGGGCGTGTCGTCGCTGCCAGTTTGGCCAAGGAAGGGGTCGAGGTCTGTGTAGACCACCCCCGCGCCGCCAAGGGTCTCGATGTGCAGTCGGCCATGGGTCCAGCCGCTGCGGTTCAAGGCTGCTCGGTAGTCGTTGGTGCGGGTCCAACCGGTGGAACGCTGCCTGGACAGGCATTGGGGCGGGGAACCATTGTGGTTGATGTGGCCATCCCCGGAACCATCATCGGCCGACCGGATCCATCGGTGACCGTTCTTGCCGGTGAGGCCGTGACATTCCCCGGTCATTGGAATCGTGGCGTGTGGGGCTGGCTGTACCATGTTTTATCTGGGTACGGTCCAGCGCAGGTATTTGCTTGTTTGCTGGAGCCTTTGGTTCTCGCGTCGCTTCACCGTGAGACCCCCTTCAGCATTGGCCGAAAGCTCACCGTAGACGACGTCGCTGCATTTGGTGTGGCGGCAGCCGAACTTGGTTTTCGGCCTCATTTGTCCCGTGGATGGCGTTCATTTTCTCCATCACAACTGCAGATTTCAGGGTAAATTACTGAATCTCACAGGGGTGTCACTTGCCTGATGGTATCCGATATAGCCCGTCCAGGAATCCGTTCCAACCCAGCTCCGGCGGTAGCTACTGGCCAACCCTAAAACCTGTCTATTCGCGGAATCGCTGTATTCCTGCATGTTGCCTGGGATCAACGAAGCGGTTGTTTCGCATTACAATTTGTGACGGACAACCGATACCCATTCACGAACGTCTGCCAATCGCGTATGGGAAATCGTTGCCAACCTATTTATAATTCGATTTACCCGTTGTTCGCTCCAACCTAGAGGCCCCATATCATGCCAGTCGATGCCTTGCGGAGGACACTCAAAAAATTTGACGAATTCAAACTGGAAAATCTGCCCGTCGAGAAATGCCGGGAACTGATCGCCGACATCGACCAGAAGTTCGATGCGTTGCAGGCGGAAGCTGACGAACTGTACGCCTCGGCGAAAACACGCCTGGATGACAACGATGTCGCGGTTATAGGTTCGGTTCGTCACAAGGTAACTCGAATTAGCGACGAAATGGACAGCCTGAAACAAACCAGAAAAAAAATCAGTGACTCCGTCGAAAAACGGACGATCCGGCAACGCATGGCCGAACGTCTGGGCGGACCGAGGGCGCTGGTCGTGTTCGAATCCACCATTATTGGCTTGATCATTTTGGTGTTGGCGCTGTTGATCTACGATTTTGAAGCGGGGCCCGATGAAACAAGGCCGGCATGGCTGCATTCCAACAATATTTTTTGGATCGATTTTGTCTGTTGCCTGTTTTTCATGAGTGAATTTCTGTTGCGTTTAAGCTGCGCTGAAAATAAACGATTTGTATGGAGACATCACTGGATCGATTTTGTCACCTCGATCCCGGTGCCTGGCCAGGCTCAGCTGGCCAGATTTGGCAGGGCTGGTCGACTGGTGCGGCTGTTCCGGCTATTGCGTTTTGCCCGGTTCTTTTTCCTTCTTTGGCGTGGACTCGATGCGTTTCAGGATGTAATGGACATCCGCTTGATGAAGAAGACGATTAAATACGCGGTGATTATTACCTTGTTGGGAGCTTTTTTGATTTACCAATTGGAAGGAGCTATCCATTCTGCATCGGGGACGTCTGCCGAGGAAATCGGCAGTTTCCCATTAGCCTTGTGGTGGAGTTTTACGACAGTTGCCACCGGCGGGTTTGGTGATATTTACAACCCGGATTCTACCTACGGGCAATTGTTGACCGGATTTTTGGTCATTACCGGCATGGTTCTGATCGGCGTCTTTACGGCCACCTTGACTTCCATTTTTGTAGGCGAACAAGCCGAAGAAATGGAGCGCCTGTCTGAAGAATTGGGCGAACGCGTGGACGAAATGTCGAAAAAATTGGACAGGATAGGAAACGATCCGTGAGGGTTATTGAGTTCGTGTTAGGCCGAGATCCAACCAATCGCCAACAACCATTGTCGATCAGTTTGGATAAACAGGAAGTCTGGGGCCGGTCAAACTACGATTGCCCGGCAACGAATTCTGCGCCATGGGCGTACCGGGTATTGACCGGCACTTTTGTCTGACACAAAGGGCATTCCTGGGCCGACCAGGAGGGGAGCTGAACTTCGTCCAGGAAGACGAACGTCTCCACGCCCAGTTCGTCGGCATAAACATTACCGCGATTGATCCAGGCCGCGGCCGACGCAACGGTTCCACCGGCTGCTCGCACCGAATCGATCGTCAGCTCGATGGAAAACCCGGTGTTGATCACATCGTCCACTACCAGAACCTGCTTTCCGTTAACGTACTCGTCGAAACCTCGATGGAGTTCGAACGACTGTTTCTCTCCATGCCATACCCGTTCGGCAAACACGAAGGTGAGATTCATCGCCAGGGCCGTGACCTGGGCACAAATCAGGCCACCGAGGGCCGGACCACAGACAACCTCCGGTCGAGGAGCGAGTCCGGCACAAGCGGTTGCCAACAGCTCACCCAACCGAACCGGGTGATGGGGATCGAGATTGACCAGGTCCTTGGCAATCCAACCAGCTCCATGGCTACCACACGAATAGACGAAATGGTCATCCATGATCAGTGCGCCACAATCGGTCAAGATCTGCCGGGTTTCTTGTTGTTCCGTTCCGGTGGGCATATCAATTCCTGTCGAGAACCTGTCGTTGGGTCGCTGCCTAGGCGCGAAAGTGTTTGCGAATCGCACGGGCGTGTTCTTCTACATCAATCAGCCAATCAATCAGATTCCTCTGGAATATCAATAGACCAATCAGTATCAGGCAATACAACCAAAGAACGCCCAAAGCGGCAACAAATTGCCCGACCAACAACAGAACATTTTCTTCAGCCAAATCAAGAACTGTGAGGCCATAGATTCCCGTCACCAAAACGAACCCCGTTCCGAGGCAGAGAACCAAAAGAACAATCACAATAGCGACATTGATCAGCAAGGATACAAACTTGAACCCGGCGTAAGGCGATGGACGGGTTGATCCAAAAAGCATCCGGCCAAACGTTGGTTTGTAATTGTCCTGCGGACCGCTCCTGTCAGGTGTCGTTTGGACCTGGGGTACATCGGCGGCCCGTTGTCTCTCTTTTTTCTCATTAGATCTGGAATTTGCTTCCTGCTGTTTCTTGGCAACTTTGTCCGCTTTTAATTGTTGTTTTTTGTCCTTCTTGTGTTGTTCCACGTTATCGAAAACCTGGGCCAGGATGACCGACGCTTTTCCCCAATTGGGAGAATCGGCCCGCCGAACGAAATCGTTCTTCTTGAGTTTCCGGGTCAGAATCTGTTCCTGGATCTGGTGCAAACTGAAAGGCCCCGTTTGCTGGCCAGTCAATTCGTCCATCACAAAAAATTGCATGGCTGCCATTTTGATTTCCCACGGTTGGTTATTTGCTATTTTCCGGCGTAACGCTTCCGGATTGAAAATTGCCAATGCGGCAATTTGTGAAGCATAAAAATGATTTGGTGAACGGTCTGTGACCGGCTAGGGAATCGCGTTAAGTGCTACCGCGACGATGCAGGTTTGCTGTGGAACCTGGAATATATCAGGTAGTCCTGTCGTTAACCGTCCAACTCAATATCACTTTTGCTTTTTTAACGTGAGCGACCAGCTTTTGGAAAGCTCCTTGCAATTGACCACTTTCCAGCCCGGGTTCTTTTTTTCCGCTTTCAATATAGCTTGGGCGGCAGTGGGACTGGTTAACTTGGAAATGGACACGGTTCTTTGGTTCAAAAGGGTCCTGTAAGTCTCAGCCGTTTGGCGAGGCGATTCGACGGCAACCAGAGCACCGGCAGAAAGCGTTAGGCAAATAGTAAAGGTGGCCAACGATAACAATTTTTTAGGCAAGGATGTGTTTTTCATATGACGACTCCGGAAGTGTTCACGGGCAATGTTACGTCCAATATATAGAAAGCCAAGTTGGCCTCAAATCAGTGTCAATCAACCAAACAATGCGGTCTCAGTGATTGGAAATATCCTGACTCCATGGTTTTACGGGAGAATCATGGCGGTTCAAAACAAAACCGGGTTGAAAAACCGGAAAAATGCCAATCGAAGCGATTGTTTTGCGAATAACTGATTGGCACGCTTCTATTTGCAGAAAGAGAACGGATGACGCGATTTTTTGGATGGTACAACGACAACCTGAACCGCATTCTGCCATTCAACGCATTCCCTCGCCCTACCCATCTCCCGATCTTTGCCGCCGTGCTGATTGCGGCGTCCGGAATATTACCCGACTGGATCAGTCTGCTGTTGTGCCCCGTGGTGTGCATCGGTTCGGTGTGGCTTTTCCGATGGTCACTCTGGCGTCAATCAATATCGTCGTGATTCGGTTCGGAAGCACCCGCATCTCTATTCGCCTTGATGGTTCGGTAGGCGATCAAGCCGAACGTTATCACGGTTAACGGAATGACGAAACCGAGGATGGTGAACGCGTAAACCTCGGTCACCGGCGCATTGGTTTGTTCGAAAAACAGCCAAACCATATAGACGATGAAATAAGCGAAGAACACAAAACCTTCCCAGCGGCTAATACGACCGCCCGTTGCAAAGACTGGCAAACAGGCAATCGCCACGACGAGCATGATCGGCAGGTCGCTCTGAATTGCGGTGGCCGGGACCGTCACGCCATCCGGGGCAATCAGACCGGTCAAGCCCATCACGGCCAGGATATTCAAGATATTACTGCCCACACAATTTCCTATCGCCATGCCGCGGTTCCCCCGCAATACGGCCATCAGGGAGGCAGAAAGTTCTGGTAGCGACGTACCTATCGCGACAATCGTCAACCCAATCACCAACTCGGAGAGGCCCATGTACCTAGCAATCTGCGAGGCACCCTGGACCAGCCAGTTGGAACCCAGCACAAGCAAACCGATGGAAACGACAATCAAAACCAACTGGAACCAGATGTTTTTCTTATTGCCTGATTTTTCATCGCCCGTCTCCGGTGGGGACAGGTTGGAGGAGTTTTGTCTTTCGCGTCGCGTCTGCCAAATCAGCCAGGCCATATACAGCACCAAACCGGACAACAGAAGGGCCCCGTCCAGCCGTCCAATTCGGCCACTCCAAGACATTACGAACAAGGCAATGCTGGCGGCAATCATGACCGGTACGTCAAGTCGTACCAGTCGAATATTCACAACCAGAGGGGCCGCCATGGCCGAGACTCCCAGGATCAACAATACATTGGCGATGTTGCTGCCAATCACGTTGCCAAGCGCCATCTCGGGTTGACCAGCAAGAGTCGCGTAAAGACAGACCGCCATCTCCGGCGCGCTGGTTCCCAACGCGACCACGGTCAAACCGACCAGGAGTGGATCGATTTTAGCGAGACTTGCCAATGTCGAGGCACCGCGAACCAGCAACTCGCCGCCGGCGACAAGCAGAGCCAGGCCGGCCAGTATTAAAACAACAGATACAAACATTGAATGGGTTTTATGAAACGAACGGCGAAAAATCAAAGGTTGCTGATCAATCAGCGGCGGATTATTTAACTGAAATTGTAATTCGATGCCCGCATCTTATCTACCGAACCTCCCACCGAAAGGTAACGCCGATAAAGATCAATGGTTGGTGTTACAGGTAAGTTTGGCTCTTTTTGAATTTTTCGCGGCACGCATTTAGGCTCTGCCGTGGAAAACAACGGGAACACTTCCAGCTAGGGAGCGGTTATTCCCCCGTAAAACCGGCTGGCGGTTGTTGACCGGCGGGGACAATACAAATTTCCCGTAGATCGAGCAAACAGTTGCTGGGGGCTGCGGCGGCGCGGAAAACGGCAATCTGCTTGCCAGCCTTCAGCGTCAAGTTGCCAATTCGTGCCTGTTGATACTGGTCCCAACTTCCCGTTGACGCTACCTGTCCCGTCAATTGACTGTCACCGATCTGCAACACGTACGGGTTGTTGGCTGTTCCGTCGGGAACTGCCCAGTCGAGGTAGACATCGTATCGACCGGCGGCAGGCACCTCGACATGCCATTGAGCCCGGTCGTCGATGTTCGACCAAAATCCGAGGTTGCCGTAGTTGGATTCGAAAACGAGAGAAGGGCCGAAGATCGAGGCCGCGGAAGCTTGCAGTCGCAAATCGCCGTTATCTCCCGATGGTTCAACTAGACGCGGTTCGTTTCCCGGAAACGGTTTGGCTGGTTGCCGGAATTGGACGATCAGGGAAACCACGTCTGCCAACGCCTGCGGATCCAGCGAGGTTTCCAACCCCTGCGGCATCATGGAAACGTCGCTGCGACGAAACCCGTCCTCTTCAATATCCCGCTTTAAAACCGTTTGCGTTTCACCATTTTGCCCGACTAACGTAACACTGGTGGCTGTCTCATTCTGCAGCAGCCCCGTGTATTGGCGACCGTCCGTAGTCAACACGATGTAGTTGCGGTATTTGTCTTCGATCGCACGGGGCGAGTCGAGGATATGGGTAGTCAAAAACTCGGCTGAGAGATCGATCAAAGCGGCCAGATTAGGGCCGACGGGATGCCCCTGCTCGCCCAGTTGGTGGCACTGAGCGCAGGTCTTTGCAAAATGGACACGCCCTCGTTGCACGTCGCCACCTGACTTGACTGTCGGCAAGTAACGGTCGATCACCTGTTGACGTTCAAGATTGATACCGGGATCCAGCAGTTGTGCCGACCGTTCGGCGATTTGCGGATCGTGATGATGTACCATCGCCTGGGAGAAGGCCAAGTTGATATCGCCGGCCTCGATCTTTTTCTGCCCGACCGCTTCCAACAACATCTCGGTGGTGGACCGACGTTGAAGGAATTGACCAATCAGCCGATCGCGAGTTAAAGGACCATAGCCTGGCCATCCGTCGAGTACCTGTTGCAACGTCGAGGTCTTGGTAAGCCTGCCGATGCCGTCGATCACGCTTTGCTGCAGGTCGGATGGAGTTTGGGGTGTCAACAGCGAGAGGACCGATTCGACGTCCTCATCCATAAACGTCGGTTGGGTACTCAACAACCTGAAGGCAGCAGCCCGCGCATTCCGGTTAGATTCATCGTCGACCAAAATGTGTCTTGCCTTGTTCCGCAACGGCGTAAGGAGATCGGTCGACTGATTATCCTGTAAAACCGATTCGATGGATTCATCGGTAGCGCGAAGCCATTGGTCGATGGTTGCCAAGGTTTCCAACTGCCAAATTTCAACCGCTTCGACATCGGACGGCAAGACGCGTCGCAGGATGAATCGAATCGACGCCATGTCCTTCTGGCCAATCGCTGTGCGGACGAACGCTTCCATCGGCAGGTTGGAAATATCACCACTGCCGACCGTTTCCCAGGCGCCGCTGACAACGTCGCGGGTGCGGCGGGTGATACTGCTGATGGCGGCCGCGACGAGGTAAGGGTTGTCTTGATGCTGCACGATGAGTCTTCCCAAGGTTCGCCCCGCATCCGGATGATCGAATTCTCCCAGCGAACAAGCCAGCTGCAGCACAACCTGTGGATCGTCCTCGCTTTCCGAAAGTGCCACCAAAGCTGCGGTTAAGTTCTGCAGATTACGGGCTGCGGGTTCCGTTGGATCAGCATCGGTTTTGGGTGGTGTTGGATGGGAGAAGGCCCGATTTGGATCGACGAGCTGTTCGGCAATACGGATGGCGTGGCGACGAACGGCCGGGTGTGCGTCTTGCAGTGCCTGCGTCACCATCTCCACCGACGCGGCGTCACGACCGGCCAGGACACACAATGCCGACAGCCTTTGATGTGGGTTTTCGCTTTGCGACAGGGCGCTCGCCAGAAGGGCGTTGGTATTCCGGTCCTCCCGCCACAGCAGTAATCGATGTGCGAGGTCTCGCGTCGTACCACTTGGGTCGGCCAGCAACTGCACCAGCTGTTCGGTCGTTTGCTGAGTCATGTCGGGTATCGCGCGAGGCGGCTTGTCTCGGGGCACCACCCGGTAAATACGCCCCAGCGGATGCCCCGCTCGCAGGTCGAGAGATTTCTCGAGTTCATCGTCGATCCATTCCGGGTGTTCGATTACCATTCGATACATGTCGGCAATCCAGAGGCAGCCATCGGGGCCGGTCCGCAAAGAAGTTGGGCGAAACCAGCTATCTCGGCTGCGCAAAAACTCGCGACCCTCTTCCTCGGGCGGTTTGCGCGGATGTCGAAGCAATCCATCGCGGTCAATGTCAATCAATCGGCGATGAACCAGGTTGTGGACCGGTTCACTGACGAACAGGTTGTCGGCCAATTTGTCCCCCAATAACGAATCCCGGTAAACAATGGTTCCGCAGGCGGAGGTAAACTGGCCCGGCTGACCCGCTGGCGGCGAAACGTATTCACTGTAATGGCTGAGTATCCGGCTGATTGGATAAAGACCCCATTGACCGTCTCGGGCAATAAAACGCAGGTCGGGGGGAGCCACAAAAGGATTACGCCGCATGTAATGATCGTCCATTACGAATTGAATCATCGGCGTGCTGTTGTTGGCGCCCCACCAGTTTCCCCAGTCGTCTCGGCAGCGACCATGTTGCGTTTGGCCCGTCACCGCTTGCAACTGACCCGTATCGGGTCGAATCCGCAGATCCCGGCCATTGATGTCGACCGTCTTTCCCGTTTTGACCGAACGAATTCGCCCGCCACTATCCCCGTTGGCCAGGTAAACCCAATTATCCAATCCCCATCTCAGGCCATTGACCCGATGCTGCTGATTCCCTTCCACAAACCCGGTGAACAGGGTTTCCTTAAGGTCTGCCTGGCCATCACCGTCGGTGTCCTCCAGGTACCAAACATTGGGCGCCGCCGTGACCAGCACCCCGTTTCGCCAGACCATCAGGTCGGTGGGAAAACCAATTCCGTCGGCGAACAATTTGGACTCGTCGTAAATTCCATCCTGGTCGGTGTCTTCCAGGATTCGAATCCGCCCACCCGGTTTCCCCTGGTCGTCTAATCCCAAAGGGTAATCTGCCATCTCGACCACCCACAGTCGGCCATCGGGACCCCAATCAAATGCAACCGGGTCCTGAACGAGTGGTTCCGCGGCGACCAGTTCAACACGAAACTCCGGTGCCACTTCGATCGCGCGAAGCGAAGCCTCGGGCGAACGGGGGCGAATCGTTTCATCCGCCAACAGGTCGGCAAACGATCTTCGATCAACCAGGTCGGGCAACCCGCTGGTCGCTTCGTTCTGGACCCACATGTGTTTGCGCGAAAACCACGCTCCATTGTTGGACCCATTACTCACGATGGGTGGAATCCCGTTGGATTCCGGCCGCATACCCTTTTGCGCCAGGCGGTTCCATCCTTCTTGCAATGATCGGAACAGATGTAAGGAGTACCTTTGATCATCTGAAAAAAGAATATCGGCATGCCCGTCGTCGTCCACATCGACAAACCGCAGTCCGGCATCCTGGCCTTGCGGGTCCACGATCGACGTGTCGTCCGGCAAACCGAAGGGCAAGGGAATCCACGATTGATTGGCCAGGTCCCACTGGAAAACTTGGCTTGGTTTTCCACCCGCGATCAATTCACACTGGCCGTCCGCATCGAGGTCTCTCAAACGGACACCCTGGTCCATCGATCCCTTTGCCGTAAAGATTGGCTGGCCGTTGATTTCCAGTCCCGTCAACATCGTTTTATCTTCGACCCAGCGGTCATCGACGAAATGCCAAACGCCCGCCTGGCGTTCATTGCGGACAAGCAGGCTGGCGTGGCCATTCTTTTGCGTGACAAAAAACTGCACCCCCGCGGTGTGGTGGTTTCCCTGTTGGTTGGCCTCGACGATCGATACAGGGAATTCAAGCTCGCGCCAGCTGTTTGTTTCGGGCATCCACAAACGGGTACGTTTCATTTGCGGGTTGCCGATCACGACGTCCAGAAAACCATCGTGGTTCAGGTCGATCAGCCGGACCCCGTTGTCCTGACCGCGAGAATCCCGCAAAGGTTGCCCCGCTAACAGATTTTTGTTCAATCGGTCTTGGTACTCGCGAAAACTGAGGAATTGAATACGGTCTCCATGCCGTTTGACCGCATGGTCAATAAACTCGACGATCTGTTGGTTGGTAATCCAACCGTGGGGATGGAATACGAGCGACGTGGCGCCCTGTTTCAGCCGTGTCGCGTCGAGGGCCATTTTCATATCGGCCAACGTTTGCGGATGGTTGGGTTGTTGGACATGCTGGCCCTCCCAGTCACTGGGAACCAGGCAGGGAACCTCCCAACACAAACGTCCTATGACGTAGGGATACGGATAATCTTCGATCGTATTGACGAATGAT
>JABACA010000055.1 GCA_014237975.1 Mariniblastus sp.
CAACAACGGCTGTGACAACAACTGCTGTGACACTGCTGCTGATTGTGGTTGTGACGCTGGTTGTGGTTGCGATTCTGGTTGCTTCAGCCGCCTGAGAGGTCACTTCGCACGTAAACATCGTTGCTGTGACACTGCCGCTGACTGTGGTTGTGACAACAACTGCTGTGACAACAACTGCTGTGACACTGCTGCTGATTGTGGTTGTGACGCTGGTTGTGGTTGCGATTCTGGTTGCTTCAGCCGCCTGAGAGGTCACTTCGCACGTAAACATCGTTGCTGTGACACTGCTGCTGACTGTGGTTGTGACAACAACTGCTGTGACAACAACTGCTGTGACACTGCTGCTGATTGTGGTTGTGACTCTGGTTGTGGTTGCGACGCTGGTTGTTCCCGAAAGCGTTGTAGCCTGCTAGATCGACTGCGTTGCCGTAAGGCTTGTGGTTGTGACGCTGGTTGCGGTTGCGACAATGGTTGCGACAATGGTTGCGGATGCGACAATGGTTGCGGATGCGATAATGGCTCAGCAGATCCTGCCGAACCACAACCTCAAGCTCAAGGTGCTAACTACAGCCCGATCGTTGATCCAAGTGCTTTCATCCTTCGAACTAACACCGTTGGACAAAACTAGTTAAATATCGAACAGTATCCTTTCGAGGATAACAGTTTCGAAAAAATAGAAACGGCTTGATTTGGCAACGGATCAAGCCGTTTTTTTTGTCGTTCCATGACACACTTGTTTTCGACAGGCCTGCGGCTGAAATGCTGCCGGTCAATTGACTTGACGGATGATCTAAAATGAGGCAATCGCTGTGGCTCTGGAAATTGAACGGAGATTCCTGGTAATACAGGAAGGGGTTCCTGACTTGCCTGGGACATTATACAAACAGGGCTACTTGAGTCGGGATCCTCATCGCACCGTGAGAGTTCGCATGGCCGGTGAGAGTTGCTGGTTGGCGATCAAGGGTGAACGGGTGGGAGCTACCCGGTTGGAGTTTGAATATTCCATCCCCGTCAGTGACGCTCATCAACTGATGGATCTTTGCCTGGAGTCGCCAATTGAAAAAAGGCGTTTTTTCATCCCGTTTGGAAACCATGTCTGGCACGTCGACCAGTTCTTGGGTGAAAACGGCGGATTAGTTCTTGCGGAAATAGAACTCCAATCAGAAGACGAGGCTTTTCAAAAGCCGGACTGGATTGGCCGCGAAGTCACGCATGAAGTTCGATATTACAACTCGCGTCTTTCAATTTGCCCATTTCAATCCTGGTTGGCCAACGACGATTCCCCATCGGAAGATTGAGATTGCAGGGCGCAAATGGCATACCCCGTTAAGTCGCCCTTGGCCAGGAAATGTTCCATCAGCAGCTGGTAATCCTGACCGGACTGAGCCATTTCGAATACCCTGGGTGCAATTCCCAGCAGAGGTTCTGCATCGGCCAGATGCTCAATTGCAACCTTCAATGCTTCGCGGTTTTTGCCGGCCCGAACCAGCAGGTCCACGTAGGACTCTACGGGTCCGGTTCCAGCTGTTTCGATCGGTTCGGAAAATGCCTTGTTGCGAAAATGCTGTACGCCGTCCTCGATATTTATTCCCAGCAGTACTTCGAAAAAAATCCGGTGGTCCAAATAGGTGTTTTCAAACGGTGGCGGGCTTTCAAATTGAAAATCATCAGCCAGCTTGGCGCCATATTGACATAATTCATGGCAACGTTGAAATGATTCAGGATTAGCAGAAAACCGGCCGATACGAACAGCGGAAGCCAGGTGAGTTACGTCCATGTGATGCCCGCCTGAGGAAAACAACCAATCCCGGGTGGCAATCCAGTCAGCCAACGTTCCGTCAGTCGGGGCGGCCGTTTCATTTTCGGCAATGTGGCGGAGTACGTTCTCGCAAAGCTCATCGTAAATATGGTGCACCAGCATTTCGGCCAGTTGCGATCGTTCCTGTTGCGGCAGGGCAACGCATTGGGAATCGAAAACCGTAATCGCGTTGCAGGTTCCATGGTCGGAAAGGACCAAGCCGTAACCCAATTCGGGCGCGATTCCCTGTCCCAGACAGATGTCAATCAACAGATCGGTGTTTTCTTCGTTGATCTTGACGGATTCAAAAAGTTGTCTCAGGTACTGTCGGTCGCCAATTGGCTGCAAGTACATCCAGCCATCCTGCAGGCGTCCTTGACGCACCAGCGCACTGCCGACCTCCCGACAGGCTTCCAATAATCGGTCTTCCAGCAATCGATTTTTTTTCTCGTCCAGTTTCTCGTGTTGCTCACCGTGCATAATGGGCAGTCCGAGATCGTGTCGGATCTGGATTTTAAGCATTTCGAACAGCTCGAAAAAATTCTTCTCGCTGCGAAAACGATCTACCAGGAAGGCAATGGCCTGAGACCGACCCTCATCGGTGGCAATTTGAATTACCTGATCAAACGGGTCTGTACCGGAGTTCATAGGGTTCGCACCTTTCGGAAGTTGGTTATTTTTGGTGGCTGGTCTGGACCATGGATTGCCCCTGTTTAAAGGCAGATCCCGGGGAAACACCTGGTCGGTTTCCTTCCATGATAGTCATTTCCTTGAAACTCGTCATTCGGCGACCTTTCGATTGAGGACCTTTCTCGTTAGCATGGCCGGATGTCAGTAAATTCGGATTAACCCATCCCCCAGAATTCCGTTCCCTTTCCTATGTCGCTTGCCATTCTGATCGATGCGCCAGCCGAACAGCCGGTCGAACTGTCCGCTGATATTAGGCAGCATTCGCCGTTAATTGTTTGCCTGGACGACCGCCGTATCAATACGGATGTAGAAACGCGCAATCTCGGAAATCAGTTAATCACCGGTGTCATCGATGTGATGCTGTTCGTTTCCCATTGGGGATTTGATCGGTTTTTTGATACCTGTCGGCTTTCGATTGACGAACAACGGTTGATTGACTCCCTGTCCGACGTGACTACCATCGTTTGCAATGAGTCGTTGGCAGAACGATTCGCAGAACTGGGAATCCAGCCGAGCGTCGAATTTTCGGAGCCCAATAATTGGCGGGATGTTCTGGTGGGAATCGATTGCAGTTGCCAGATTACAAACCAGACCATTGCCATCGAAGCTGCCGCGGATGGTCATACGCTAACAGCGGGGCTCGAGGCGCGCGGAGCAGTGGTAAAAAAAATTCAGACGACTCGGTTCGAGGGTTTGCTGAATGCCACCGAACAATCTTTGGTAGAGGGAGTGCTGTCAGGTGATATCTCAGCGATTGCCGTATCGGACCACGTTGCCGCTTTGCGGTTGGAGCAAATCCGGAATCGCCATATCACTGCATTTGACGGGCCTTTGATTGTCATTCCCCAACCTGTTTTCGAGGACGGTTTCCGGCAAAAATATGATGACCCATGGGTGGTCGATTCGCTGGCATCCATCCGTTCGGTGGAGTTGGATCGGCGTCTTGTGAAACGTCAAAATTCCAGAATTCAGTGGATTGATATGGCAAACCAGATGGAACAAAAACAGGCACCTTGGTATGACAGCCCGTTCATGAAAGCCGTTCGGCGCGAACCTACTGACGTGACACCCATTTGGATGATGCGGCAGGCTGGCCGGTACATGCAGGAATATCGGACGGTTCGTGAAAAGACCTCCTTTCTCGAGCTCTGCAAAAATCCGGCTTTGTGTAGCGAAGTCATGTGTACGGCCGTCCAGCGACTTGGGGTTGATGCGGCTATTATTTTCTCGGATCTCCTGCCGATCCTTGAACCGATGGGAATGAACCTTGAGTTTGTTGCCGGCGACGGACCTGTGATTCACAACCCGATTCGCCAGGCAGCGGATGTCGACCGGGTGACTCGACTGCAATCCGTTGAGTCGTTGGACTTTGTGATGGAAACGGTCAGACAGACCCGCATGGACCTGCCTGAAGAAATACCCTTAATAGGGTTTGCAGGTGCACCTTTCACCCTGGCCAGCTACATGATCGAGGGCGGAGCCAGCCGAAATTACGCTCACGCGAAATCACTGATGTTTGAGGATGCCGGGGCCTGGGACAAATTGATGAGTGACCTGGTCCACTCGATTACGCTTTATCTTCAGGCCCAGATCGAGGCGGGGGCACAGGTCGTGCAATTGTTTGATTCCTGGGCTGGCTGTCTGAGTGTCAACGACTACCGTAGTTTTGTGTTACCTTATGTCCAGCAGATTGTTGCTGCCGTAGCGCCCCATGCTCCAGTGATTAATTTTGCAACCGGTAACCCGGCTTTGTTGCCGTTACTGGCCGAAACCCGGGCTGCCGTCATTGGGGTGGATTGGCGGATTGATTTGGGAGTGGCATGGGAGGCGGTCGGACATGACCGGGCCGTTCAAGGGAATCTCGATCCGACCGTGTTATTGACCGGTCCCGATGAAATTCGACGTCGGGCGGCCCAGGTGCTGTCACAGGCTGCCGGTCGACCAGGGCACATTTTCAATTTGGGCCATGGTATTTTGCCGCAAACCGATGTCGATCATGCGATCGCACTGGTGGACGCCGTTCATGAGCTGAGCCAAAAATAGGTACATTGTAAAAGCCGTTTTTTGGCGGTCCGATGAAATATTGATTTGAGTGTTTTCTGTTGAGCAACCGACGACCGCGCAGTGACCAACCCGATCACTGGCTCTGATATGACTCCTGGCAGATTTTACAACAACCGACTTGTAGCGGGAATTGAACCTGTACCATGTCCAATGAAGAAGGCTGCCTGTCGGAAACTACCACGAAAGAACTGCATTCGGCTTATCGTACCGTCCAGAATCAACTGCTTGAGCAACGGGTGACTGCCGGTCATTGGATTGGCGAACTTTCGGCCTCGGCACTTTCTACAGCCACGGCCATTAGCGCCCTGTCGTTCATGGCCGAAACCAACCAGTTGACCCGGGAGCAAGCGCCGATTGCCCAACAACAAATTGCTGGCGGGATCAATTGGTTGGTGGGATCGCAGAATGATGACGGTGGTTGGGGCGATACGGAACTTAGTTACTCAAACATTTCAACCAGCATGTTGGTGGTTGCTGCCATCCATTCGTCGGGCTTTAACGAGCAATACGAAACGGAGCTGGAACGGGCGTGGGGTTATATCAATCGGCAAGGTGGAGTGGACGCCATTCGTAAAAGGTATGGCCGCGACAAGACATTTGCCGTACCCATCCTGGCCAATTGTGCGATGTCGGGCCTGGTCGATTGGAAAGAGGTGTCTGCGCTGCCGTTTGAAGCGGCTTGTGTGCCCCAGCGTTTCTACCATTTCATGCGAATGCCGGTTGTCAGCTATGCCCTTCCTGCTTTGGTGGCAATCGGGCAGGTAAAATACAAATTTGACCCTCCTTTGAATCCAATTACCCGGTTCATTCGAAGGTTGAGTATCGGCCGGAGTCTTGGTGTCTTGAAAAAAATGCAACCGGCCAGCGGTGGTTACCTGGAGGCTGTTCCGTTGACCAGTTTTGTTTGCATGGCGTTGATTCAATCTGGTCGAGCGAGCCACACGGTGGTTGAAAATGGGGTTCGTTTCCTGATCGCATCGTATCGCTCGCATGGGCAATCCCATGGCGGGTCAGAACTGGGGAGTTGGCCCATCGATACCAACTTGGCGATCTGGACGACAACCCTTTCGGTTAATGCACTGGCAGAGTACCCGGGTGCTACGGACTGGAATGGCATGTCGTGGAAATCCTGCTTGGACTGGATCATGAAATGCCAGTACCAGGAGTCGCACCCATTGACGGGTGCGTCACCGGGTGGCTGGGGGTGGAGCGATCTGAGTGGCGCTGTTCCGGATGCCGATGACACACCGGGGGCCATGCTGGCGATCAAGACGTTTTATGATTTGGCCGAGCTGGAAGACCAGGAAAAAAGGGATATTCGGCAAGCAGCCGCGGAGGGGGCCGTTTGGCTGATGAAATTACAGAATCGAGACAAAGGCTGGCCCACCTTTTGTCGAGGCTGGGGCAGGTTTCCCTTTGATCGAAGTGGTTCTGACATCACGGCGCACGTTCTGCGTGCCTTGCTGGCCTGGCAAGCCGAGACAGCGACAGATCGGCGATTAAAAGGCGTTTCACGTGCGATTGAGCGAGGATTTGAGTTTTTGGCGTGCCAGCAGAACGCCGACGGCAGTTGGCTGCCTCTCTGGTTTGGCAATCAAGATTTTGAAGATGATGTTAATCCGTGCTATGGCACGGCAAAAGTCTTAATGGCTTACCGAGATGCAAATTGTCTCGATACCAAACCAGCTCAGATTGGTTTAAGATGGATAGTGGAAAACCAAAACGCTGATGGTGGTTGGGGTGGCGGAACGTCGAGGCAACGTGAAGCGGGCAATCCGCTTGGTATCAGCAGTGTTGAAGAAACCGCCATTTGCGTCGAAGTGCTGGTTGATTCGCCACGGCCGGAATACCGGGCTGCCGCTCAACGAGGATTGAATTGGTTGGTCGCGGCGATTGAATCCGAACAGGTCGCGGAGTGTTGGCCGATTGGATTTTATTTTGCCAAACTATGGTATTACGAGAAAATGTATCCCTTGATTTTTACAGTATCAGCCATCGGCCGCGCATTGAATGCAAATAAGTCAGAAACAGTTAAAGAATAATACATACCCAAAGTGGGTTAGATAATACGGAGACGGGCATTAGTGACTACGAACACGGTAACTGAAAATCAGACGGCCAAACGCAAGTCCCGACGGCGGAAAACTGCGCACCTGAAAATGGTTCCCAGCACCAAGCAGTTGCGGGAGGATCTGAGGCAGACCTGTCGGGAAATCGCTGCGGGGCTGCCAAGGGATATTCCGCCAACCAAGGACGAATTGGAAGCCATCTGTCGCAAGGTGTTGCAAGACGCCGGACAGCCCGAAGGTTTTCTTGGCTGGATCATGGTGGTTTTGTCGAGCGAGTTTTGGACGGAATCGATCAAGACCATTCCGCCAGGTCGTCGCCTATTCCTGCTGCCTCATTGCTTGAAACACTCCGAAGGCTGTCCAGCCGATTACGATGAGTTTGGATTGGCTTGCAAAACGTGCGGCGCTTGCAGTATCGCTGATTTCAGATCCATTGCCGAAGAAATGGGCTACAAGGTTTTGGTTGCAGAAGGTTCGCCCATCGTGCTGAAAATCATTATCAGTGGACATGTTGATGCCATCGTCGGTGTTGCTTGCCTGAACGTTTTAGAGAAAGCGATTGATAAAATCCTGTTGGCTGGCATTCCTTGCATGGCGGTACCACTCTTGTCGAGTGATTGTCGCAATACCAGTGTTGACGAGGATTGGGTCGAACAGATGATTCGTGTGCCCTTCGAAGATAGACAAACCGAAACCAGGAGTTATCTGCATTTGATGCGAGCCGCCAACCAGTTGTTTGAGCCAGACGCGATGAGCCGTTTGGTGCCGCGACTCCGAGACGACTCACCACTGACGGAAGCCAGCGGCGACCCAGTCGATGATTTGAATCCTATTGCAGCCACCGAATCCATCGCTCACGACTTTTTGGCTGCCGGTGGTAAACATTCACGACCGTTTATCACGATGGCTGTCTACGATGCCGTTTCCAATACGGGTGCCACCCTGGCTGGCGGGCAAGCGGTTGTGGATGGCTTTAGCGATGCTGTCAAACGGACTGCCATGGCGATAGAGACGTTTCACAAAGCGTCGTTGGTTCATGATGACATTCAGGACAATGATGCATTCCGTTACGGAGAGCAAACACTCCATCGCAAATATGGCGTGTCGTCGGCGATTAATGTTGGGGACTATCTGATTGGTCTCGGCTATCGCCTGGTCAGCCGGGATCGGCATGAAATGGGTGCCGAGACGGCAGCGGATATATTGGATTATATGGCAGATGCCCATTTGCGATTGTCAGAGGGCCAGGGCGCCGAGCTGATCTGGCGGGATTCTTCCAGCAAGCAACTCAAGCCGATCGACGCATTAAAAGTCTACGCATTAAAAACGGCGCCGGCGTTTGAATCTGCTGTTTATTGTGGATTACGCCTGGCAGGCCCCTGCGATGAATACCTCGAGCCAATCAAACAGTTTTGCAGGAACCTGGGAGTCGCATTTCAGATCTTGAATGATCTTAAAGATTGGGAGTCGGACCAGGATAATAAAATTACCGTTGGCTCAGATCTGCTCGGTGGTCGGCCGACTTTATTATGGGCTTTGGCGTTGGAAGGTTTGAACTCCGAACAACGTGAAGAATTAATCAGCCTGGCAGTGGAATCCGAGAACCCAACTCGGAATCGGCTAAATCGCGCACGACAGCTTTATTTGGAAGCTGGGGTGTTTGACACTGCCTATCGCCTGATCGATAAACACCAGCGACGTGCCGAAGAGGTGGCTGATGAGATCAAGCCTGACGAGCTGCGTCGGTTGATGTACTATTTGGTCGATACGGTTCTCGACCGCACGATGGAGGTCAAGCCAACGATTGAGTTTACCGACCTGTCTTTTTCAGAAGTTCTGCCGATCATTGCTCCGGAATCGCATCATTGATTATTTATTGGATTACACTGGATTCAAGATTGGAGTTTTGTTTTGAACCCGTTTGAATCGGCCAAAGTAGAGTTGGATTCGCTGGTGGGCATCTTCTTTGAAGATGGCTTGTCACTTGGGTTGTTTTCAGAAGTTAACGCCAACCAAATCCCGGAACCCTACAGGTCGTTGCTCAACCACGACGCGCATATGACGGTTACCCTTGAAAAATATCACAGTTCCCAGGTCGATGTTAGGGTCTTGCGAAAGCAACATTGCCAAACTAATTACGCACGTGAAATACTGCTTTCCCGTCAAACGGATCAGCAAGTGGTGCAGTACGGGATCGTAAGATTAAATTTTGGTTATCTCAGTGAACAGGTTCAGCAGGAAATCGAAAGCCAGCAGGTTCCGCTTGGCCGGGTGTTGATCGAACATGATGTGATGCGACAGGTCAAACTGTTGTCGCTTTATGAAATAAACCCCGGGCCGGCACTGGTCGAGGCATTGGGGATAGAACCAGCAAGCCGTTGCTTTGGTCGTACGGCCATGATTTTTTGCAATGATCAGCCAGCAATAGAGCTGCTGGAAGTCGTAACGGCCTAGTCTCTCTCCCCGCAGTTTGGCTGGGGGCGAGGCACTCCGGATCGGTCTTGCCGAATTCTATTCGGAATCGGGAGATGCTGAGGCGTATGAGCCAACCAGGTTGATCATCATCACCAGCAGGATAAACACGACGGCCATGACCTGGACGATCAGTTGCCATCCTTGCAGTCTCAAAAAAAAGATGAGCAGGCTGCTGGCCAAAAGCGGAATTTGCCAAGGGGGTGTCAGGCGTTTGAAGGCATGTCCTGCAATACCGGCCGCCAATCCGAGAATGCCTGTTAAGGTAATAAAAACATTGATGACAATTGCGATCGTACTGGCCGGTTCATTTCCAGGCGTCAGCATGACCAGCTCGGGACGCAAGACAAACGCATAGGGTAGCGCGAATCCGACCAGTGAAAAACGGAACGCGGCCAGCGCAGAGCGCATCACGTCTGCCTTGGCAATGGCGGCCGCTGTGTAAGCAGCCAAGGCAACGGGTGGTGTGACCATCGACATCATCCCGAAATAGAAGATGAAAAGATGGGCGGCCAACGGCGCTGTGTTCAATTGAGAAAGGACCGAGCCGAGCAGGATGGCCATCAACAGGTAACAGACGGCCGAAGGCAGTCCCATTCCCAGGATGATGGTCGACACCATCAACAGGAACAAGGCGGCCAGTGAGCTGTTGTTGGCAAGCGCCTGAACTTTTTCCGGTAATGTCGCACCAATCCCGGTCATATCGACGATCGCCAGGATGATTCCCACGCAGCATGCGGCGGCAATCAATGTCATGCCACTTTTTCCAGCACGACTCATCGCTTCCCAAACCTTGGCAGGGGTCAGCCGAGTATGCTTGCTGAAAAAGCTTAAAACCAAAATGCCAGCCAGACTGACGCTGACAGCCCGAAATGGGGTATAGCCGTATACCAACATCGCAATCAGAATCACAAATGAACTGAAGAACAAACAGCCCTGATAAAAATGAAGCGTTGTTCCGCTTTGCTCCATTTCGTTTGGGTTGGCGATTGCACCAATCCGTTTGGCGTGGAAATGGACTGTCAACAACAATGCAACGTAATAAAGTACGGCCGGGATCAGTGCCGCTTTAATCACCTGAACATACGAAACAGAAGGCTCGACCATTTCCAGCATCATGTAGGCACCGGCACCCATGATGGGCGGCATCAGTGCCCCGCCCGAACTGGCTGCAGCTTCGACGCCGGCAGCCGTTACCGGCTTGAATCCGGAGCTCTTCATCAGGGGAATCGTAAACGTTCCCGTGGTTGCTGTATTGGCAACCGCGCTGCCGGACAGGGAGCCCATGAGACCGCTGCTTAAAACAGCCACTTTGGCTGGTCCACCCACACTGTTACGGAACAAGCGGCGAGTGACGTTAATGACATATTGCGTAGCCCCTGTTTGCTCCAGCAAGGTGCCAAACAGAACGAACAGGAAGACATACAGGAACATAACGCGTAGCGCTATGCCAAACACACCGCTATCTTGCAGGAATGACTTTTGAACAAT
This sequence comes from Mariniblastus sp., assembly GCA_014237975.1. Lineage (GTDB taxonomy): Bacteria > Planctomycetota > Planctomycetia > Pirellulales > Pirellulaceae > Mariniblastus. The sequence goes on from JABACA010000055.1 coordinate 10,585, forward strand.
TCGTTCCCAGCTAAATCCGGCATGAGGAAACAACCAGTCGGGCAGGGTGGGTCCCAGCATCGCGTACAAGATAAAAACAATACAGAGTATCGGCAGCGTCCAACCGATGGCTCGCCGGGTTGTTTCCAGTACCAGTAACAAACCAATCAGTGCGATGACGAAGTCCAGCGTCGTTTCATTGCCGGCCCGATCGCCCAACACGACACCATCCACCCAGAATCCAGCCAGTTTCGGCTCACTTTGGACAAACACAAAACCAAATGAAACCACGGTCGCGGCAATCAACAGCAGGTCAAAGCTCCGCACGACACGCGTTTGCCCCCATCGCTTGATCAGGGGGTGGTTCAAGATAACCAGAACCAGGCCCATCATTCCAAACAGGGCCAGATTCGGTTGATAGTCAAACAGGTTGAAGTTAACGGCCGTGACAACGAAAACACACAAGACCGCGGCGATCGTATTAAACGCCAACCGTTTACCCGATTCGAACGGTCCCGTTACCGGATCTTCAAGACTGACGAGTTCTGACATCGGATCAAGGGAACAGGGGTGAACGGTAATTTGCAAGGCATGAACGGATCCTGCCCAGTCTGAATGGGTAAACCGGGCGCACAGAGTGCACCCAGCGATCGTGGGTGTGCCTATCGTACCGTCCCTGTATGCAGACGCAAATGGCTTTCGAGTTCAAGTCCTGCCGAGAACGCCGTTTTCTGAAGTGAGCCCTTGGACGAGCAGGTCAAACAGCATTCTCCATGCGGTTGTGGTTTTTTTGCCGTCCGAAAAAGTTTCAACAGAGAATCTCTGGAATTGGCCGTTTGGCATGTGAGACAGCCGTGTTCTGCCGCTCTCCGAGCAATGAATAGAATCCGCAGACTTTTATTGCAACATTTCCCTCTCCCTCTTTGCATCGGGTGCGGCCCTCTAACGGTAGGTGAAGCATGGCAATGCGGTCTCTTGATCCGGTGCGCTTTGCTGCCAACGTCTGCATCTCAATTTTTTCCAAGAGCCTTGAATTTATCCGATGACCTTGCTTGCCTTTAAGATCGGAAACCAGACAGTTGGTTGGGGAGCTACGGTGGTATGGATGTGTTCATCTGTTATGCTGGCAACGCCGGAAACGACGTACTTGTTCGACCGTTGTTGAACGGGGGTGATTGGATGGTAAGAAAGAAAATGTTTCTGCATCCATTCCTGTGGATTGACTTGTCGAATGGAGCCGCGAGTGAGTTCGGTTTTTGAATAAGTTCAATGACTGAAACGAAGAATAAAATGGCATCGAAATCAGAATCGACACCGGCTGACCGCGCTTTGATCGGTAGAGTTCCCTTGATGAACGTGCGCGATTTTCTGGATCTCGCAAACGTTATAACGTTAACCGGACTAGCCGCTGCTGTTGCGTCTGCATTGTTGGCCGTCAATGGACAGATTGCTTTTGCTATCGTGTTGTTGATGGTTTCCGGTGTTTGCGACTTGTTTGACGGCTTCGTTGCGCGCCGGATAAATCGCAGTAGTAAGCAGCAGGCATTTGGAGGACATCTTGATTCAGTCGTGGATGCGTGCTCGTTCGGATTTGCGCCAGTCATCGTTGTTTACGCGGCGGGAATCAATGGGGTGTTTGAGATTCCATTGTTGATTTTATTTTCTATCTGTGTCGTCTGGCGGTTGGCGTATTTCGACACCGTTGGTCTTCAAGGTGAAGGTCAAAAACGATATTTTGTAGGACTGCCTGTGACCTATGTGGCCATGTTTCTACCTCTGGCATTTCTTGGCGGTTTCTGGGGGCAGGCTTGTTTGCGTGGCTGCGTCAGCATTGCGATGGTTGGACTCGCACTTTGTATGGTCAGCACGCTTCCCATTCGAAAACCCAGCGGCGTGTTTTATCTGATTTTCCCCTTATGCGGTATCGCGTTGGCGGTCGTGTTCATTGTGTTTGGGGATCATCTCTTTGAGTAAGGGTTGACGGTTCAATTTTGGGCGGGATATTTTCGCACTGTTTCTTTGGAAGGCATTTTGGATGACGTCAGAACCACAGGCAATGGTCGATCCGCGACTAGAGCCGACTGATAAGCGGCCGCCTGCGATTTCGAGCTTCCAACATCTGCAGCCGCAAGACTGGGTTGGCGGCTTGTTCGTTTCTGCATGTTCAATAGTCACCGGATTGTCGATCTATTTTTCAACCTTTCAACATCCCTTGATTTGGGCGTTGGCACAAATCGTACTTGCATTTGCGATGCTGCAGTGGTTTGTATTGATCCACGAAGCGGGGCACAAAACCCTTTTCAAGAACGCACGACTGAACAAATACAGCGGTCACTTGGCTTCGTTACTTGCCGGAATTCCGTTTGAATGCTGGAAAACGGTCCATGGCAAACATCATCATTGGACTGGTTGGCAGGATCTCGACGCAACGACGGCGACGTTGGTCCCAAGGCGTTTAAGACTATGGGAAAAGCTGATTATCAATGTATCCTGGAAACTCTGGATTCCTTTGTTTTCGGTTCTCTATCGACTGAACAATTACTGGAACCTGCCGCGGCTTTACCGGTACTTCCCGCGTCAAAAAAAACGGCGACAGCTGACGAGGAACCTGTTGATCTTGGCCGCAATCTACGCAGCGGCGATTTACCTGTTCGGATTCTTGCAGTTGCTGCAGATCTTTGGACTGGCATTGTTTCTAACGTTGATCATGCAGGACATCTTGATCCTCAGCCAGCACACACATATTCCCATGGAAATAAGCCATGGCGAAACGGTCGATCCTTTCCCGCCTGACGAACAGGAAGTCTTTACCCGGTCCTTGAAATTTCCAACCTGGTTTTCAACGCTCGTTCTATTGAACATGGACGCCCATGAACTGCATCATATGTATACCAGCGTTCCTGGGTATTACCTGCATCGCATCGACTACGAAACGCACAATAATGTCAGCTTTTGGCGTTGGGTGTGGAAAGCAAAGCAAGTCCCGGGAGAAGTGTTCCTGTTCCAAAACTCCCATCAATCCGGCTTGGATATTTAAGAATACTCAATGAAATCGCCTGAGCCCGTCATTTGTGCCTTGTTCTTGATCCTGTCGTTTGTGACGGCAGGATTCGTGCAAACGTTTTGGCTGCGCAGTAAATTCTCGCAACGGTTTCGGTTTCCAATCGACGGTCGGAGAACGTTTCGAGGCAAGCGGATTTTCGGAGACAACAAAACGTGGAGAGGATTCATCGCGATGGTTCCGGGAGTCGGCCTTGCGTTCGTTATGCTGCGTTGGTTGTTCGGGCTGTTGCCGACCGAACTGGCCGACCCATTGTGGCCTCTGTCCATAGCTCAGTACGGTTTGCTGGGTGCTTGGGTGGGCCTGGGATTCATGATTGGCGAATTGCCTAACTCGTTTGTAAAACGTCAATTTCTTGACGTTTCCCCCGGCGAAGCGCCGACCCAACCGCTGGCTCGACCCATTTGTTTTGTCGTCGATCGTTTAGATTCGATTCTCGGCGGTATGATAGCTCTGTCCCTGGTCGTGCCGACGCCATTTTTAACCTGGTGCTACGTTCTGTTGATCGGACCGGTAATCCATTTGGCATTCAATCTTTTACTCTTTCAACTTGGCGTAAAGGCTCGACCTGCATGAATACTGACTCGCTCGCCACTGTTAATCAATCCAGTGTCGCCGCCGCGTTTGTTTGCCCACTCACGGCGGCTCACCTTTCAAAATTCGTCGGAGGCAAGGCGTCGAACCTGGGCAAGATGATTGACCTGGGCATGACCGTCCCCCCCGGGCTTGTCATTACCGATCATGCGTTTCAGTTATTTTTAGATGCAAACGAATTGCGAACCGTCATTGAAGCAGAACTTGCTGGTTTGAAACCAAACCAACTGGAAGAAATCAATACGGCATCACTTGTTATCCGCCGTCGTATCCTGGCAGCCAAAATTCCGGACGAGGTTTTGGCACCCATTCATGACATGGTGTCGAACCTGTTGCCCGGTGCTACGCTGGCCGTGCGCAGCTCCGCAATCGGCGAGGACTCGCATCAAGCAGCATTTGCCGGCCAGCTTGATTCGTTCCTTAACATTGATTCGCAGGACGGGTTAGTCGAAGCGGTGCTGGCTTGCTGGGCGTCGTATTGGTCACAGCGCTCCATTTTTTACCAACTCTCACGGGGAATCTACCTGCAGGGAATGGGAGTCGTGATTCAGGAACTCGTTAAGTCGCGGATTGCGGGAATCCTGTTCACGCAAAATCCGAGTGCAGCCGATGGTGATCCGGAGTCACTGCTGGTTGAGTATTGTTTCGGGTACGGAGACGATTTGGCCGCCGGCAAGTTGAACCCGGGTCGTTTTAATATTTCTCGCGACGATTTTTCCTGGCAAGTGCAAGCGACTCCGGAACAGGAAAGCCGGATCGACGACTCCTGTTTGTTCAACGAAAAGCAAATCGAACGGCTTTCTCGCGCAGCGTTGACATTGGAAAACCATTATGGTTGCCCGCAGGATATCGAGTGGACGATCAACGAAAACAACGAGTTGTATTTGGTTCAGACTCGCCCCGTCACGGTTGAGGTGGTTTCCCAGCCATTGACCGACCAGCCCTCGAACAAAACCCCCGCTGAGGCCCTGGTCCATTGGTCCAACGCCAATGTCAATGAGAACTTTCCTGAACCGATTTCTCCATTTCTCTATTCGATTGCATCAGCCGGTTACTACAACTACTTCCGCAATCTCGGATTGGCCTTAGGGTTCGACCCGCGCCGCATTGAGCAAATGGAATATCCGTTGCGCAATGTGATTGGCATTCACGGCGGGAGAATGTATTACAACCTGACCAACATCCACGCCATTTTGAGGATGGCGCCAGCCGGAGAGCTGTTGGCTCAATGGTTTGATGATTTTGTGGGCGTTAACCAATCGGACGACAAGCAGGATTCGACTTCTCCACAACCAAAGCGTTCCCGTTGGTCCTGGTCGGTTGAATGGTGCCGCAGCGCGTTCAAGACGACTTGGCAATTCCTGTTCCTCACAAAACGGGTTGCCGCTTTTGAAAGGGTTGTTGATGAATTCGCTGAAACAACCAAACCGGACAATTTAGCCGCAAAACGGTTGCCTGAACTACTCAATGATCTGCGGGGCTTTATGGACATTCGCTGCAATCGGTGGACCAATGCGTCGCTTGCGGACACGGCTGCCATGGTCACTTACGGCCTGCTCAAACGGTTTCTCACCCGCGAGTTTCCGGAACGTGAACAGTCGGGATTGCACCATTCATTGTTAAAGGGACTTCAGGACGTGGTGAGCGGCAAGCCGATTGTCGAGCTTTGGAACCTGTCGCGGATGGTTCGTGACGATGCGGCGTTACAGGACTTAATGGCATCCAGTGACGACAGGAACATTCTTAAGGAGGTTCGAACCAACGCGCAGTTTGCTGAGTTTCACGCGGCGTTTGAGACGTTTTTGGAAGACTGGGGATTCCGTTGCTCGGGCGAGTTGATGTTGACCGTCCCCAGTTTTCAAGAACAGCCAGAATCATTGCTGGAAATGTTAAGGGCGTATGTCGGTGTTAAGGGTGAGTCACCGTTTGATCTTTTGCAACGGCAATCGTCCGATCGCATTGCTGAAACAGACAGAGTGTTGAAACAGCTTCGCCGTAGAAAGCTGTTTTGGCCACTGCCGTGGCCGAGCAAGGCGACGTTGGTTTCATGGGTCTTGAAACGGTGTCACAAGTCGATCGCGCTGCGCGAACGAGCGAGGTTGAAGCAAGCACTGTTGTATAGTCGCTGTCGTCGAATTGCCCTCGCGATCGCTGACCAGCTGATTCCGCTGGGATTTCTGGAATATCGTAACGACATATTCTTCCTTTCGATTCAGGAAATCGAATCATTATTGGCCGGCAGCTGCATGTTCCCCTACCAGACGAAAGAATTGGTGCGGCTTCGGAAAGAGGGACACCAGCTATTGAGCAAAATGGCGCCAGATGACGCATTCACCCTGCAGTCAGGTGCTTATCTACCCATCAACGACACGAAACAGCGATCGCCTAATGAAGCGGTCGACGGCAGCCAAACCGAGCTCACCGGGGTTGGGGCTTGCAGTGGCCAAGTGACGGCCACATCCGCAATCCTTACCGATATTTCCGAATGTCGATTACTCAATGAAGGCGATGTGCTCGTCACACGCCAGACCGATCCTGGTTGGGGACCGGTCTTTTTTCTGATCAAAGGCCTTGTCATGGAAAGAGGTGGGATGCTTTCTCACGGCGCGATCCTGGCTCGAGAGTACGGTATCCCGACGGTGGTCGGTGTACCCAACGCAACACGAAGAATATCGCCAGGGCAAAAACTCACCGTCAACGGGGATCGTGGAATTGTTCAGCTCGTTGATTAACGAATTCAATCGCTACCGAAAAAGTCGCATGCCGGCAGGCATTTTCGTGCCGCTGGCACTACTTCTGTGCACGGCAAGCCTGTCGGGGGGGTGGCCTTCGACGCCGATCTCATGGGCGGTTAATCTGTTTTTGGCCAGCACGTTTTTGCTTCAGTTTCGACTCTGGGATGATTTGAGCGATGTGGCTAAAGATCGGCTTGCTCACCCACAACGCGCGCTGTGTCTGGCAACTTCGTTGACTCCGTTTCGATGTGTTTTGGCGGGGTTGTTCGTTCTCAACATTGGCTTGCTTGCTTTGGCGAAACCCTGGCCCTTCGTTATCGCCTTTTTGATACTCAATGTTGGTTTTCTTGCTTGGTACCGGATGGCCAGTGCGTTTCGATTTAGCGACGCGGTTGGTTGCCATTTCGTTCTCATCAAGTATCCCGTGTTCGTTTTTTTACTTTCGCCGATTGATAACAACTTGGTCGTTCCTTCATTGTTCTATGCGATGTGTTTGGTCTACCTCTGTTTTTGTGTCTATGAAATCCTGCACGATCAGCGACTGCACCCATTCCGCGGGATTGTCGGTTTGTTGTTGATCGAGATGGTGGCGTTGGAATTGGTGGCGGCTCTGATGGTGATTCGACTGCGTTATTTTGTTGAACCCCTGGCGGCAATCCAGTTCGGGCTTGCCATTGTCGGTGTGGTTGTTCTGGTGTTTCTTTTCCGCCGTCATCGCAAACACGTCCCACCCGGAAGATGGTGTTACTCCATCTTCCTGCTCGGATTTACTTTGCTGCTGAATTATTCCCTTGCGACATTTCCGATCCATGAGACAGGACTTTTAAAATGACCACCGCCACGCTTCGTGTACCGCCTGACCCCTCTATTTTTGAGCCAATTGCGTGCTATTACTGTGGCGAAACGGCATGCAGTCCGTTCGTGATGGCGCAAGACGATTTGACGGGCAAGCCGGGCGATTTCCCTTTCGTGACCTGTGACGCGTGCGGACTGGCATATCAGAATCCACGTGTCAATGTGACGCGCATTGTGGACTATTACGATGAAGAGTACATCGCACACCGCAAGAAACAGGATTGGGGGATGCTGACATGGTTTTACAATCACGCCATGGAAAAACACGATCGCCAAAAAGACAAACTAGTCAGCAAATACGTTTCTCTTTGCGCCGATAGTAACGTGCTTGATGTGGGTTGTGGAGCCGGCACGTTCTTGTTGCGAATGCGGCAGCGTTACGGTGCGAAGATAGCCGGCGTTGACTTCAAAGACCTGTCGCAATTACCCGGCTTTGATCAAATTGATTTTCATTGTGGCTTGTTTTACGAGCAGGAGTTCGGTGAGAATCGATTCGACCTGGTAACGATGTGGCACTTTCTGGAACACGATTATGACCCGCTGCGGACACTTGCCGTTGCCCGGGATTTACTGAAAGACGATGGACGAGTGGTAATCGAAGTTCCTCGACTGGACAGCAAGTCGTTCCGCATGTTCGGTAATCGTTGGGCGGGCTTGCAGGCGCCACAGCACACGGTTCTTTACGACCACAAGAACCTGCTGCGGTTTGTGGAAAAAGCCGGTTTGGAAGTCGTTGACTATTTGCCGTACGGCGCTTTCCCGGCGTACTTTTACCTGTTTGCCGGCGTGGCGTTCAAATTGCGGAAAGGCAAGGGTTTGGATTTTTCAAAAGCGATCATTCCCTACTTTCTGGGGCAATTGGCGATGAGCCCGATTCTTCTGTTCGAACGTCAGCTCAATCTGGCGATGCAGACCGTCGTGTGCGGGAGAAAGTCATGACCACGGTCAAAAAGGATCCACGGGTGATCGGTTCTCTCGGTCGAATTCAAAAACGGTGCCGCACCGCGTTGCTTTACCTGATCGGCATGACGTTGATGTTCGTGGGCGGACTGCTCACGGTGGCCATTGCCATTGTCACGCTGTTCCAAGCCCGGCGGTTTTATGCAGAGGTCATGATCGCGCCGTTGGCCCAACTAGCACTTTGGATTGTCGGAATCCGCTTTGTGGTGCATCAGGACCAACCGCTGCCTAAAACTCAGACCGTATTCATCGCTAACCACGGTTCGACGATTGACATCTTTCTGCTCGCTGCGATGCGCCTGCCCAATGCAAGATTCTTCCTCAGTGGATTTCTGCGAACCAGGCTACCACCGATTGGCCTGTTAGGTTACTTGGCTGGCGTATTCTGGACGGTTCCGCAATCGTTTCCCGAGCGGCGAGTCAAGATCTTTGAGCGGGCCGAGCGCGTCCTGCGGCAAACGGGTGAATCCGTGTTTCTCAGTCCGGAAGGCAACATCGGGCAAATGGGAATCATCTCGCCGTTCAACAAAGGCGCCTTTCACTTGGCGACCAACCTGGCAGCGCCGATCGTTCCAATCTATATCGCGATCCCGCGCGAGATGGATCCGGGCTGGAGCTATAATTTTCGGCCGGGCGTTGTTGATGTTTACATTCAATCGCCCGTCTCGACAGAGGAGTGGACCTTGGATGACCTGGACTCCAATCGCGACAAGATGCATGACTATTTTCTCGAACTCCAAAGTCGATATCAGGATGAGCAATGAAAAGTGACAATTTCCAATCGTTGGTCGAGCGACTGCAACTGCGCGCTGAAACTTCACCAGACGAAATGGGCTATACGTTTTTGAAGAATGGCACCACCGAAGTTGAAAAACTCACTTATGGCCAACTCGATCTCCACAGCCGAGAAATTGCCGTCATGCTGCAGCGAGTTCTCAAGCCCGATGACCGTGCCTTGTTGATGTATCGACCCGGTTTGGATTTTGTCTCGGCCTTTTTTGGTTGTCTGTATGCTGGCGTGGTCGCGGTCCCGGTATACCCTCCTAATGCGGCGCGGCCCGAGCGAAGCCTGCCAGGTTTGCGGTCGATCGCCGTCGAGGCGGGAATCGACGCAATCTTGTGTACTGAAAAAGAAACGGGTGAATTCGCCGATTTGTTCCAGGATGTTCCGGAACTGTCGGAGTGTCCGTTGTTGGCAACCAATCACTATGGGTTGGAGAGGATCGACAAATGGAAACCGAGTGTTTCCGATTCGGACGCGATCGCTTTTCTGCAGTACACATCCGGTTCCACGGCGGCACCCAAAGGAGTTGCCGTCAGCCATGGCAATATCATTCACAATTTGGGCTACATTCATGATTACTCACAACACGACACTGAATCCATCCTCATTTCCTGGCTTCCGACCTACCATGACATGGGGCTATTTGCCGGTGTGCTGTTTCCGTTGTTCAAGGGATGCCCATCGTATTTGATGTCGCCCGTTTCGTTTCTTCAAAAACCCATTCGTTGGCTTCAAGCGATTTCGCATTTTCGCGGAACTAACAGTGGTGGACCCGATTTCGCTTATGAATTGTGTGTGCAGCGATCGACTGCCGAGCAACGGCTGCAGTTGGATCTTAGTAGTTGGCAGGTCGCCTACAGCGGAGCTGAGCCAATTCGCCGATCAACATTGGAGAGTTTTTCCGCAACCTTTCGCGATTGCGGGTTCCGTCGCACGTCGCTGTTTCCGGTCTATGGTCTGGCGGAATCCACCGTGTTGGTTTCCGGCCAAGTCTGGGCGGATGAGCGAGCAGCAGCGGCGCTGCCAGCTCACCAAGAAAAAGAAAATTCAGATGTCGTGACGGCAATCCGACCCGTTTCCTTGGAGAAATCGGTTAGCTGTGGCTCACCAAGGTTCGGCATGGAAGTGATCATCGCCGATCCCAGTCAATTGACCGAAATGCCAGATGGTGAAATCGGCGAGATCTGGATTAGCGGACCCAGTGTTGCGAAAGGCTATTGGAATCGCCCGGAAGAGACAAACGCAACCTTTCGCGCTTTTCTCGCGGACACAAATCAGGGGCCGTATCTACGAACGGGAGACCTGGGGTTCATGCGCGCCGGAGAGCTTTTTGTGACGGGCAGGATCAAGGACCTGATTATCATTCGGGGACGAAAACACTACCCTCAGGATATCGAACAAACGGTTGAAACGAGTCACAGCGAGATCCGCAATCAATGTACGGCAGCAGTTTCCGTCCCCACCAGCGACGGCGAGCGATTGGCGATCGTAGCGGAAGTCAACCGTCGGTCCAACATCCGCGGTCACCGATCCAGTGAAATCGTTTCCTGTCAATGGCGCGAGGAACTCGGCGAGATCATCGCGACGATTCGACAAGCTGTCTCAGAACAGCACGAATTGCAAACCACTTCCATTTCGATCTTGGCGCGAGGCAGCATTCCAAAAACTTCCAGCGGCAAGATCCGACGACATGCTTGCTGCAATGCAGTTCTGGATGGTTCACTGGACAGTCTCGCCTATTGGTCGTTGCACCCGGCGATTTCCAACGTACCTTCTCAGGCAATTCATCGAGATCTTCCCTCATGATTAACGCAAATCTCCAAAAAAAGGTGTCTGGTTCGGACTGGCTGGTGAATGTCGTCTCGGATTGCCTCCAACTTCCGGCGGATAAGATCGATCGTGATGTTCCGCTGGTTCGGTACGGTTTGGATTCGCTGGGGGCGGTTCGACTGATCACCGCGATCTCTGCTGAGCTGCAACGCGACGTTCCGGACGCACTGTTGTTGTATCACCCCGACATCCATTCGCTGGAATTATTTATCCGCGCGAGCCGGGAAAAAAAATCAGGCGTTGCCGCTCAACCGTCGCAAGTACCTGTCCAGCTGGATCAAATGTTGGCCGACAGTATATTGCCTGAGGATATTCGACCCGATCCAGGAGCCCATAGGGCCAGCCCGGCGAAATCGCTCCTGCTAACCGGGGCAACGGGTTTTCTTGGAGCTTATTTGCTGCGCGCGCTTCTGCGAGATACACCGGCGGATATTTATTGTTTCGCGCGCAGGTCCGAATCAAATCCGCAAACTCGCATCCGCTGCAATCTCGAACATTACGGAATATGGAAACAGGAGTTCGAGTCCCGTGTCCATGTGGTTGAAGGTGACTTGCAAAAGCCCAACCTGGGGATTTCCCGCCATGAATTCGAAACTCTCGCTCGTGATATTGATGAAATCTATCATTGCGGCGCGTCAGTGAACTGGGTTTTCCCCTACTCAGGACTACGGGATACTAATGTTATTGGCACACGGGAAATGCTTCGTTTGGCGTGCAGCGTCAAGCCGAAATCATTTCACTTTGTTTCGACGATGGCCACCTGTTATTCCTCTAACCGCCGCGATGAGGTGACAGAACAGGACGACATGCTGCCCTATCTGGATAGCATTCACCTCGGATATGCGCAAAGCAAGTGTGTGGCAGAATCGTTGGTCCGCCGCGCCAGCGAACGAGGCTTGCCGGCAACCATTCACCGTCCCTCACTGATCAGTGGTGACGGAACGACCGGATTTTCCAATGAGGATGATTTACTGTCAAACATGATTCGTGGCTGTATTCAAATGGGCTCGACTCCCGATTTGGACTGGGTTCTCGATTGCTGTCCTGTTGACTATGCGGCCGACGCTATTGTTGGGTTATCCCGTCAGACCGACGATTCCTTGCGCGTATTTCATTTAGCCAATCCCGTTTCCCGTCATTGGCGTGAATTTGTTTTGTGGATCAATCTATTTGGTTTCCCGCTCCAGTTGGTTCCCTACCGCGACTGGCTTGCCGAAATGCGAACCGCCGCTGCCACTCCCCAGCACCCCCTTTATCGCCTCCGAAGTTTTTTTCTTGCCAAGCCTTCGGCGGATACTGATTTGACTCTGCCGGAACTGTACGAGGAGCATCGGTGTAATCCCATTAGTCAAACCCACACACAACAATTGCTTTTGGAACTTCCGCTGGCCTGTCCGCATTTAGATGCCAAGTTGCTCGACCGATACTTTACCTCGTTCATTGAGCGGCAGGTTCTTCCGAACGTCACCAGCCCGGAAAAAGAACGCCCACTCGGTCAGCGTGATTTGAATGCTGAGTTTTTCCAAAATGTTCTGCGCCGCCACTATGATGACGACTTGATGCAGGTTGATGGGTTAACCCTGCTACATGACAACTCGAAAGAGAGCATTACGACCGAGTTGACTTCGTGGCAATATGGTAACAGTGCCGGGCTTTGGAAATACCGAGTGGACTTCGGCGGCAACCGTAAGGATCTTCCCAGGTCGCAGGAACTGTTCGTTAAGGTCAAGCCACTCGATCAGGACGTACTTGTTGTTTCCGAGAAAGTCGCAGCCATGTGTGACGACAAAGTCGGTCAAGCCTTTGCCCGGCATAAACATCGTCTTGGTATCACGGGGAGCCATGTCCGTGAGATTAGTGTATATCGTCAAGAGGATCTCCGCTTTCAAAGTCATGTGCCTGAAGTCATTGCCGCCATTGGAAACGAGTCCGTCCAGCAATGGGTGTTGGTACTTGAGTCGCTTTCCCAGTTGGAACTCCTGGATTCGGCGAACGACGTCAGCGGTTGGCGGCCGGCACACATGGAAGCGGCGATCGGCGGTATCGCCCAGATTCATTCCATTTGGTACCAGCGCGAGCAGGAGCTGTCGGAAAAGAGCTGGCTCGGTCCAAAAATGTCGTCAAGCTCGATGTCGGAGATGACCGACCTGTGGGAGTCGTTGGCCGATTATTCGTGGAAGTACTTTTCCAAGTGGGTCGATCCTGACACCCAGCCGCTGGTCGCCGAGCTGATCGCCGATGTTGGACAATGGTGGCGGACACTGGAGCAGATGCCCCACACGCTAGTCCACAACGACTTCAATCCTCGCAACATCGCTTTCCGAAATCAGGACGGTCAACTTCGACTCTGTGCCTACGATTGGGAATTAGCTGCTCCCGGTATCCCGCAACACGACTTGGCCGAATTGTTGTGCTTTGTGTTGCCCTCCGATTGTTCGCTTTCATTGGTGCGGCATTACGTGGAACTGCACCGAATAGCTTTATCGCAGGCCAGTGGCCGTTCGATCGAAACGGACTCCTGGCGCCTGGGCTTTCAACTTGCTTTGCGGGACTTGATTCTGAATCGTCTTCCGATGTACTGTCTCATGCAAACTTTTCGTCCGCAACCCTTTCTTCCGCGGGTCGTAAGAACTTGGCGAAGACTCCATGATTTGTTGAGCGACGACCTTCAAAAATAACCCGTCCGTGATGCTTGTCGAATTGGGGCAACGGCCCGAGACTCCGCCGCCGTGTAGGATGATTCCTGGGCCACGTCAGTCGTTTTTTTAAGGCTGTTGTCGGTAAATTAAAATGGGCGGCGACATTCAACGGCCAATCATCAGGGTCTTTGGAAATGCCCTGGATTCGTTTCGCGTCGCAGTTGACTCAAGAAACCTGGATCGGCAGGCGGTACCAGGAATTTTGCAGGTAGCCCTTGGCATTCCACGCCACACGCGCTGGCATGAAGCCACCGGACGTATCGGAGGCTCTCAGGTATAACGCCTTCGTTCGCGGTGTTACTTTGACCCGCGCCCGCCACAGCTGCCAGCAAAATTCGCTTGTTTTACCAAACGTTTGAGCCGCCTCCCACGTCGTCCCACGATCGGTGGAGATCTGTATTCGCTGGACCTTCGACCCCGGTCGCCCTGTGGGCAGGACATACCCAGACACATCAAGCTGCCCCGCGGGGACCGAGATATTGGGCGCCGGCGTGGCGATTGCGCCGTTAATGGGATAACGATAAATGGGCCCCGACTCGGTCCAGTCGATGGGGTCCGTTTGTTTAACGATT
>JABACA010000056.1 GCA_014237975.1 Mariniblastus sp.
GTGAAAGACGTGCAAAGCGAAATTGGCGTCAAGGAGGAGCACGCCGAAGTTCACCGCCATCCGAAAGCCATTGTCGAGGTGCGGAGGATTTTGCTGGAGCACCTGGAGCAATTAGGTCGAATCAATAACAAACCGAAGTTCGACTCTCAAATAGTTCCAGCCGGTTTTGATTCTAACCAGGCCTTGGAGAACTCCCCCATCGAACGTTGATGGCCGATTTCATCAGATCCCTTTTAAGCGGGATCGGGGTAGTGAGAGTGTTCGTCAGAAAAGTGGTTCGTCGAAGCAGGAGTCAAAGGGCGTCCCAGCCCATCCACTGCCTCGTCAGCCAAATTCGGAAAAATGTTTCCATTTAGGCAACCCCCAACCGATCAGGGGTTTACCGAAAGATTCGGGCCGACTGTTTGCTGTACGCAGCCGTCGCCAACCATTCGCCTGCCAACCGCTGTCGGATTCTCTTGTTTTAACTGCGGCTTTTTTCCATTTCGGCCACAATTGATTTCAATCGGTTGTGGGCAAGTGCCTTTGGCATTCGAGTTCGGTAACTGATCGAATCCCCTCGTTTCTGAGGTGTTTGGAACTGCAGCAAATCGAGTGTTTCGGTGTCAGCCGAGGCTTTTGGATCGTCAAAAACAACCGTTACCTCGGTCGTTTGATCCTCCGATTTTTGCGGCAATTCACCACGCACGACGCGAATGTGACGGGGCGCATCAATTCCCAGTCGTACCGTGTTTCCTTTAACCTTTAAGACGGTGATGGTTACGTTGTCACCGATTGTGATTTCCTGGTTTAACTTCCTTGAAAGTACTAGCATCTGACACTCCTTTGCGTTCCGGGTACTTAACTGTTCCACCGTTGTTCTATGCAGGTTGCATGCCAAGGTGAATGAAAAGTAAACCGTGATAGGCCTAAGTTATTGCTGGAGCGGTAGTTTGATTAGTTTTTGTGCGTGTGCTAGCACAAGACACGTAGTTCCCGACTTTAGCTAAATCGTGAATAGTTTTCAGATCCGAGTAAAATTTTCCATCTTTGAAGATCCTGCTTCGATTCGATCTGGAGCTCGGCCAAGTTCGCTTTTTTTTTTGAGCGGTTGGTCGATCTTGGCAGTGCAGAATCTATTCTTCCTCAAAATGAGACGCTGCGTCGCGTTGTGAGATTTGATCACGTAGACGGGCCGCCAATTCGTAATCTTCATTTTCAACTGCCGTTGCCAATTGTTCGTTAAGTGTTTGGTCGACACCATACTTTTCACGCAGGCTGTCTCGAAATTCGATTAGCCGTTGAACGAGTTCATCGTTTTCAAATTGTTCCTGGGCATCGTATTCAAGGAAAAGTACTTTGAGGCGTTTTAGCCCCTGGTTGACTTCTTCAATAGCAAATTCGGCATGCAACGAGTTTTCGACATCTAACTGTGTCAGTGCGGCGGCCTGGGTTCGATGATAGAGAACAAACGGCCGGTACTGTTCGTGGGAAATCGTCCATTCATCGTCTGGCGAGTGGACCTTGCAAAAATCCATCAAGGCCAAGGTGTGATCGGCGTCGAGAACGGCGCGATCAAATTCTTTAAGCTGTAACCAGCAGATACGGCGGTGGTAGAATTGAACGAATTCGCGATCAACTTCAACACATTGTTTTTCCGATAGCACAAACTCTTGATCCGACACCGAAGCTTTGCGTTTGAGCAGCTCAAAATAGGTGGTTGCTCCGTCAGGTCGTCCCCCGTCAGGACGCCCCTCAATCTCCAATTGCAGCACACCCATATCAACACGCATTTGCAGAACTTCACGATTCGCCAGTTCCAATAGTCGCACGTTGACACTGGAAGGGTCAAAATTCCACTTCCGCAGGATGTGATCGATATCGTCTTTCTTTTTTGCCATGGGCAACGACCTCTTCTCATCTTTTTGTTGGATTATATCAAACAGGTTTGAAATGCGTAAATGTTTTTTGGTTCGAATTGCCTGCAACCGTGGATGAAATAAACCTGGACATTTGGTTCATGTAAACCGTGTGGTCCCTTATGGATCTAAACGTGGTGTTTTGCGGGAGCTCTTTTTTTCGGAAGTTCGACGCTTCGAATCAAGGCGGCGATTCCGAGAGGAACGGGTAGGTTTTGTGGCGACGCGCCGTTTGGGAACAGGCCAAGCCAGCAATAGCATTTCCCGCAACTTGCTCAAGCAGTCGGCAACATTGCGCCCCTGGTCGCGGAAGCGATGACTGGTGACGTAGAATTCTCCTGTTTTGGTTATTCTGGTTTTGTTTTGCAGCAGGAACCGGTTGCGAACATCATCCGGCAAACTCTTTGAACTTGCAATGTCCCAACGCAAAACGACTTTGGTATTCAATTTATTTACGTTTTGACCGCCGGGACCAGGTGACCGGGAAAAACTGAATTCAAATTCTCGTAACGGAATGGACAAAGAGTCGTTGATAACTAGCACGATTGATGTCTGCTTTCAGCTCGTTTTCGGTTGCCCCACTCGTATTCTTGCACAACCATTGAGGCCTAATTTAGGTTGACGTTTTAACCGATTGGTTGAACGATTGTTGTACTTTGACACAATGGAATCGTTTAAAATAACAAAACGGCAACCGAGGATCCTGCCAGCCCGGATTGTCATGGGGGCAGTGCGTGTCAACACGCTGCAAGTAATTTCCGCATGGAGATTAACCTTGCTGGTAACTGTTTCAGATGTTTTGATCATGTGAGTTTATAATCCTTTTGTCCACCTGAAAAGGAATGGAAATTTGTCTTTTGGGATGTCATCCAGGATGGTTGTTTGGTCAGCAGTTTTCGGCCTCATTTTGTGGGGTAGCATGCTTGCCGCCGAGGATTGGCCTGGTTTTTTGGGAAGTCGTCGAGACGGAAAATCGAACGAGATCGGCATTGTTAAAGACTGGAGTGGCGGTCAACTCGAAATGGTATGGGATCTTGAACTGGGTGAAGGTTACGGTATTGGTTCCGCCGTGGGCAACCGTTTTTTTCAATTGGATCGAGTTGGAGACGAAGGACGATTGCGTTGCGTCGACACGGTTGACGGTAATCCAGTTTGGGAATATCGATACACGGCTGAATATGGCGATTTGTTTGGTTACGACTCGGGTCCGCGGGCCAGTCCGATTATTGATGGGCAACGCGTTTACATTTATGGGGTGACGGGTGAACTGCACTGTTTAAACACGGAAAGTGGCAAGTTGCTCTGGAAACGCGACCTGAGTGCTGAATTCGATGTTGTTCAGAATTTTTTTGGCGTGGGAAGTTCTCCTGTCGTCTTTAAGGACGACTTGTTGGTGATGGTTGGAGGAAGTTCAGCGGACTCAAAAGACGTAGCACCAGGCCGGTTGGACTTGGTTTCTGACAACGGCACGGCCGTGGTGATACTCGACAAGACATCGGGAGAAATTCGCCGAACCATCGGCGCTGATTTGGCCAGTTACTCATCGATCCAGGTGGCGCGTATCCATGATCGTGACGTGGCCATTGTGTGGGGCCGTGGCAAACTGACAGGTTTCGAACTGGTGACGGGTAAAATTCTGTTCGAGATGCCATTCCGAGCAAGACTGTTAGAGAGCGTTAATGCTGCAACGCCGGTTGTTGACGGTAACCGTATTTTCGTTTCGGAATGTTATGGCCCAGGTAGCTTGTTGATCGAGTTGGACCCTCAATACGAACCTCGGGTGGTCTGGTCGGACAAAGGACGGCGTGATCAATCGCTGGCCACCCATTGGAACACCTCCATTCTTCATAAAGGAATGCTGTATGCCAGTAGCGGAAGGCATACGCAGGGCGCCCAACTAAGGTGTGTCGAATGGGACACCGGAAAAGTAAGATGGTCCGCCAAAGGTTATGGTCGCTCCTCGTTGACCTATGTTGACGGGCACTTGGTGGTGATGGAAGAGTCGGGGAAACTGTTTTTGATCCGAGCGACGGAGGAGCAGTTCGAACTGGTCACGACCTGGTCGCCAGGTGAGCAGGATCGGGTCAAAAGACTGGTCTATCCTTGTTGGGCGGCACCCGTGATTTCCAATGGCCGACTCTATATAAGAAGTAAAAACAGGCTGGTCTGTTTTCGACTCATGCCCTGAAGCCGGATTCTCGATCTGTTATCCCATTGGGGGCCATGCCAACTCAATGGGCTATGGTTGTCGCCGCACAACGAACAAGGCCCCCTGCTTAATTGGCAACACCCCATTGTTGAACCATGGGAAGTGAATTCAAAAAGGCCTGAGAGGACTGGATAATTTCATCATAGGAGAGCCCCTGTAATCCCATTCCGTGAAGTTCCAATTCAACAAAACCTTGGTAGTCGATTCGGGCAAGCTGGTCCAGCCAATCGTGGATGGGAACCTGCCCCTGACCCAACAAACATCGGTTTTCTTCCTTGGATGGTCGAGTATGGAAGTCAGCAAGTTGGACCAATGCGATTCTGGGAAGGAGGTTCTTCAGGAACCGACCAGGTTCTCTGTTTTCACCCACGTGGTAGAGGTCGATGACCAAACCGAGTTGATGGGGTGGAAACTCCTGGATTGCCTCGACTTGTTGCTGCCAGGAATCGAAAAAATTAAACGGGTTTTGCTTGTAACCAAGGCAGGGTTCGATCGCCAGACGAATTCCATAATCCTCGGCAATGGGTGTCAACGTCCGGAAGGCCGTTTTGAAAAGGCGTGCCAAATGGCTGTTGGTATGTCCATTTCGGCCACCCGGGTGCACGATCAGACAATTCGCCTGTAGCCGATGAGCCAAGACGATGGATTCAATCGCGTCGTCTACGGCTGCCTCAAAGCTGTTGCCATTGCTGCCCGTGAATCCACCGGCCCAGCTCAGACTGGAAACGTCCATTTGCATTTCGGACAGTAAGTCAATTGCCTCGTCATGCCCAAAATCTTCCAGTTTTCTTCGCCACAGACCGATGCCTGTGATGCCACACTTTGAATATCGGACAATATCCTGAAACAACGACCAACGGTAACTACAGAATTGGCTAACGGAGAGCCTGAACATTCATGCGCCTCATGGATGGATAAAAGTATCGAGGTTTTGATTGCGAGCCGTAAAGTATGTCGTCATTCGCAAAATGTGTAAATATAAATGCGAGAGATCGGTCAGCGATGCTGTTGTCGTGGGCAGGTAAGCCGATCGACTGTCATCCGCTGGTCAACAGCCGGACCGATGACGACTGGCAAAACGCAAAGAAACGAGTCGTTTTCCGGATGCTTGCATGGGATAGTTAGGGTCCCATGCTTTCAGGAAGTGCTCTTGGACAGCCAGTCGGGATGAAGCCTCGAGTGCTTGCTAGCGTCGGATTTCCGATGCATCGAGGTTGTTTGGAATCTGCGTTTTAAGCTGGGCCGCCGTCGTTTGATAACCTTTGAGCTGACCCAGCATTTCGTCAAGCCCCTTGATGACAAACTGGTTCATGCCGTCGACGTGCTCGTGGTTGATCTCCGTAATTTTCGCACGGTAGTCTGCCAGCCGTTTTCCCGCTTTCTTCTGGGCGATACGGTTCATGATCGCGGCAAAACGAGTACCCAGATCAGAATGAATCAAGATTTCGGGTTCGTCGATTGTCCCCTGAAGTTCGGCCCGAATTTCAAATTGATCAAGACCGGCCAGGTCGAGGTTGATTTCATCGGCCATCTGAAATCCACCGGAAAGAGTCTTCATGTTTTCGATTTGCATCATCAGATCGGTGTGTCGAAAAACCATATTGCCCGATAAATTTTCACCTTCCATCTTAATGTGAATGTCGGTTTCCATTCGGCAAGGTGTCATTTTGACAAGCAAACTATCTTTGTCACCGATCGTTTGGGCTGGCAAACTAAGGTTGGGACAAAGGATGTCCAGTGAATCAATCCAGGTCTCATCACGGCGATCCAGCGTACAGTCAACAATTAAGTGTGTCTCTCCTTGCGCCCGTAAATGAAAGGATGAGGGCTGGTCATGGAAGTGAGGTTGATTTGAAATATTCTTGGCAAAACCGGAGAAATTGAAATGTTGTCCGGCGACTTTGCCTTCGCCATCCAGGTCCATGTGCTTCAGAAGAAATGAAGGGCGAGGTTTTGTCGTGGAGAGTTTGAAGTCGATGCCGGCCGGTAAGGCAGGGTCAAAATCCTGGCTTGGGTCCGGGATGGAATCCCGAAACCAACGGAACCAGTCAATGATTTCACGGGTGTATGCGACCTGGTGCTGTTGCAGCAATTGTCCGGATACAAGTTCGGAATCAAACTGATTGGCTCCGACAAGACTTGCTATGTTTTTCAGGTCGACGTCTTTGGCGTCTTCCAGTTTGACGAGGTCGCTGTTGGCTACAACATTTAACTCGACCAGTTTTGCCTGTAATGTTTTTATTTGCTCCTGTGCCTGTTGCATTTGTTGCTTCGCTTTGACAACACGCTTGTGGTCCCGTAATGGGTTGGAAATCTCGATGGAAGTTGCTTTTTGGAGGTTTTGGATTTTGTTTTGCAGCCGTACAAGCTCCTGCCTCTGAGCTTGCATTAACGGCTCCCATTTCTCAACGAGGTCATGTGAAATCTGGTAGGTCGTGAGTTTGTCTTCGGAGTACCCCTGGGCCAGGCCTTTGGGAAGAAATGCAAACTGTTCCAGCCAGCGTCGCGACAACTCATACTTGTTGGGTCGAGAACCTACCTCTCGATTGGCTATGACCTTGGGCTGCGATGAGGAGCTGTCTTCCAATGCCCCGGACAGCGTTCTGGGTGCACCAAATCGAACCTGAGTTGACGACCCTTTCTCGATAACCAATTCACGGTGCAGCAGTCGATTTGGATTCAGTACAAGATAGGAAATGTCTGCCTGCACCAGGTTGTGCATTGGATTGCGCGGGTCGGCGATAGCCAACTCGCTCAGGTAAATTTTCCCGTCCCATAACGAGGATCGCACCTGGCCAATTTCGATCTTGGCGCCAATGGCCGATTCACCAGCTCGGATTAGTGCCAGTCGAACCAGCGAATCTTTGCTGATCCAAATCGCTACGACAATCAGTGCCAGAATAAACAGTCGAGTTAGTAGGTAAGTCCAACGCATCATTAATTTGCTTTTTGCAAGTCGGAATCCGACTGGTCCAATATCCAACGCGACAGTGGGTTACGCGTCATGATTTTGACCAGCGTTTCACGGTGCTTATCGAGTAACATATAACTGATTCGGTAACACGGTAGAGCGGCAATCAAACCGATGACGAGGCTTCCCATGACCACTGTATTTTCAATTCTGAACCATGGCCCCAATGGCCAGCTTTGGAATTCTGCCAAGTAGGGCTGAAGGATGTCGATCGATAGAACTGACAATCCAACCGCGTGAGTTGCTGGCTCCAAACACCATCCAATCCAGGAAAATGCGATGGCTGAAATGGCACCAGCGAGCAAGTTTCCGTGCGAAAGGAGAAGGATCAATGCAAACAAGAGGAAAAAGGCGGTATCTTTGGGCATAAGACCCAGCAACATGCCAAATGTTGTCCCAATTGCCAATTGGCGTGTCGTATCGACTCCGCGGAGAGTTGATCGAGCTGAGACTAGTAGTTGTTTGAGTCCGTTGATCATCCTTGATCCCAAACGAATAGTTCCTGTAGCTGGTCCATCGCGCACCGGTAAGTTGGCGCCTTGTCAAATCATCGGGTTTTTGAGGGCTTATAGCGGAACTAAAATTGCATGTCGATGCAGCTTCTCGACGGTTTGTGCCAGCACTCCTTTGGCGATTTAGAGGGGGTAGGACGACTGAGTCGTTAGAAGTTACAATTTAGGTGTAAATGATAGCATGGGTGAAAGTGCCAGAATGATATCATTTTTGTCTTGTCTGTTTTGGTTGCGTAGTTTTGCAAGTGGCACTAAAGTGATCAAATCAAATATTCGATCAATAAATCTAAGGGGCGTAATATGGAACAGAATGAAGTATTTGCTGACGGTATCGGTGAGATAACTCTTGCTGGTGGAATGGTGCGAATGGATTTGGTTACACTTGTCGGAAACCAAAACGACAAAGAAAACCCTCCCAAGCTGCAATTTTGCCGACGAGTTGTAATGCCCCCCGATGGATTTTTGCGCAGTTTTAGCGCGATGGAGAACTTGGTTAAACAGTTGATCGAAGCTGGACTAGTCAAACCGAGGGATGGTGAAACAGGTGAAAATCCGGTTTCCACTGGGGATGTTGCTGAAACTGCCGCCCCGAAATCCCCCAATTTCTAGTGTAGGTTCGTATCAATGTTAGTAATTGAACATACTTGCAATCCAGATTGTTAAGTCTCCGGATCCGTCGGAAATAAACGAAATAACGCGCCGCTTTTTGTAGTGTTTGACTATCCTTGGTTTATAGGCAGTTTGTAGTTTTAAGAAATATTATTATCTCCTGCCGGAGTCCGGAACATGGCCAATCTATTTCCCCCAAGTGTTGACGCAAAAGAGAAAGTTGTCGAAGTCGGCAACCATCTCCCGTTTCATACGATGTTCGATGTGTTTGATATCGATGGAAACGATATTCTTAAATATCGTTTTCGCGATAACAGCGCGATTGCTTATGGTAGCTACTTCACGGTCCAAGGTGAGCTTCAAACCGCGAACCAATGGATCGAGATTGATGCTGAATTCTTGTACGAGGTGAAATACCACTCGTCCTTATTGGAGTACAGCGAATCGTTTAGCGTTCAAGTTTACGATGGCCAATGGAGCAATGTTGATACGGCTGTCATCCATACGGTCACGGCGAATATATTTCGCCCGGTAGTGACCGGTACTTCTGGCGAAGTGTTGGAATCGGAATCAATTCGAATTGAAGATTACTTTACGGTTGCCGATCAGGACGACAGTCCCATTACCCAATATTATTTGGTGGATCGTCGGATCAACCAAAATGGTGGTCACTTTGTGTTCCAGGGTCAACGTGTTGCGTCGGCTACCTGGTTTGTCGTGGCTGCCGACGAAATGGATCAGCTAAATTACGTTGGTGGTGCGTTTGGGCCGCAAGGCGAAAGCATTGGGGTGAGGGCTTACGATGGGAAGTTCTGGAGTGATTCCGTTGATTTTGCCATGCAAACCACTCCGAACCTGTTTCGACCGGTCGCGACGGCGTTTAGTGCCGCCACTGCCCCAGGTGTGGTTTTGGCAGCGGAAGCCATGTTCAGCTGGTCTGACCAGGATGGCAACACTGCCAAACAGTTCCGGTTCTATGACACGGGACCCGATCCATCGAGCGGTAACTTTACAGTCAACGGGGTGGTTCAAGCGGCCCAACAATGGTTTACAGTTGAAGCTGATCAATTGGGAAGCGTTAATTATCATATGTCCTCCGTTCCGAGTGCTGAGAACTTCCGGGTTCAGGTCTCTGACGGTCGGTATTGGTCGCCCACCGTGGCCAACCAGCTCCGTTCGGTCGGTCGCCCTGATATTGATGTGACGGATTACTCGATATCGATTGATTACTTAATAAAAACGGATGTATCCAACCTGTTTAGTAAGGGCGATAATGGGCCCGCCTATACGCAGTATCAAGTGATGGATGAAAATGCATCCTTCCGTTCCGGAGAGCTGTGGATTGGTAACCAGGCGTTGGAGCAGGGCGCGCTACATACATTGTCGCCCGCCGAGTTCAACCAACTGGAGTTCGAGGGTGCGGTAAGTGATTTCGGTCGTCAAGTCGATGAAATCATGGTCAGAGCCGACAACGGGGTTTATTGGACCGAATGGGAACGTGTTCGAGTCAATACCGACCCGGTCGGCATCGAATCGATTATCATTCCAGGTGCTAATTGGCTTCAGTATTTTGACGGTGACAAAACGGTTATTCCGTTTACCTTCATTCGTGGAAACAACACCGGCGTGCCAGACACCCTGCCTCCCGATTATTACCCCAACCCGCCCACCGAAGACAATCCCGAAGCCAACGGCACGCAAACGTTGGATAACGACATGCGGGAGATGATTCGAGAGGTGTTGGGTTACTACGAGACCGTAATCGATGTCGACTTTGTTGAAGTTCACTACAACTCCGACGCTGCCGATGCCATTATGACCTTTGGTGCTTTCGATATTGATGGCCCCGGTGGCATCGCGGCCTATGCCTATCTGCCATTTGATCAAGGGTATGGATCCTTCGGTGGAGATGTCTGGTATGACCATAGTGATTTCCCTTACGGCGAAACGGAAACCGGAATGGGCTCCGGGGCGCGGTTCACGACCTATCACGAAGTGGGCCATGCCATGGGTTTGGGGCATTCATTCCCGGCGTTGCCTAACTCGGTGGACTACAGCCACAACACCGTCATGAGCTATTCCGGTAAAGAAGGTTACCATCCGGAAACTCCCTCAACGCTGATGTTGTGGGACGTGGAAGCATTGCAGGATGTGTATGGTGCCAACATGGATTACAAGTTGGGCAATACTCATCACATGTTTAGCCAAAGTAATACCCACCTGCAGACGCTGTGGGATGCGGGTGGAACCGATACGATCAACATGACCAGTCAGGTGGCCGATAACTTCATCGACCTCCACGAAGGTGCTAGGTCTTCGTTGAACGGTGTTGCTAACAGCTTGTTGATCGCCTACGGGTGTTCGATTGAAAATGCACGCGGTGGCTACGGAAATGATGAACTGCGTGGTAATTCACTGCGTAACCTGTTGTTTGGTAACCAAGGCAATGACATTTTGGAAGGCAAAGGTGGAAATGACGTGCTCCGTGGTGGCGCTAACGATGACACCTACGTCTGGAACCTTGGCGATGGAAGGGATACCATTCGCGAAGAGCAAAAAGCTGGTTTGGATTCGATCCATATCCACGACGGTACGGTTCTGAATTCACTGGAAGACGATTTTGTATTCCGTCGATTCGGTCGAGATTTGAGAATCGACCTTCGTTTGGATCAAGGTCCTGGTCAAGGCACCATGACGGTGAAAGACATGGAATGGGGTGGTTCCCAGGTCGAGACTTTGCGGTTGTATGATGGCGATGGCGAACAAATTGGCCAAGACATTGACCTCAAGTCGATTTTCGTCCAAGCGGATACATCCTCGCAACGGTTCCGAGTTACCGATAATTACGGTGAGTATGGATTCATCGCGGTTCCGGTTTAATCCGGCTTAGATCAACCAACAAGCCCCGGTTAAGATAATTAAGCGGGGCTTTTTCGTAGAAACCAAGAAATTTGCCGGTACTTCTCTCGCAAATGCTGCTGCCCAATAATTACAAGGTACGTTGTGGTACTCAGTGCGCTAATTGAACCACGGCTGTCTTTCTTGGCAGGCGCGGGTCCAATAGAGACAACGTGACCGTCACAGTTATTACAGACCTTATAACCTTGCGAGTAATCGGTTAGATGACCGAACCTATCCAAGACGAACCACAAGACGAACCACAAGACGAACCATCGGCTTCTCCCTCTCAGTCTGATTCATCGACTGGGGGGGGAAATGAAAGCCCAGAGGATGTCCGACAGGATAAACCGTCTGACGAAAAACCTGCCCATGGTCTGGATACCGAGCAGGAGCGTTTAGCCGAGGACGATCCTGAAAATGAAGCCGCGTCTCTACCGGCCAAGCACACGTCGCTGCGCTGCCTGGCATTGATCGCGCGGCATCACAGCGTGGATATCAGTGCGGAACGGTTGATCCACGATTATTCACTTGAGGAGGAAGAGCCGAGCCTCAAGCGAATCCAGAGAATTGCCAAAGACAACGGCTTTAAAACAAGACATGCCCGTTTGAATTGGAAACAGCTGTGCAAAATGGGTCAGGCGTTTCCAGCAATGGCGCGACTTAGGAATGGCAACTATGTAATTCTCGTTGGGATGCGCCTAGAGCCATTGGAAGATGGATCCTCTATAGACCAAATCGCTATTTTTGATCCCCTGGCGGATCGACCAGATTTTATCTTCCTGGACCAGGAGGAATTTGAGAAATCGTGGGACGGCGATACGATCCTGACCAAGCGGGTTTTTTCCCTTTTGGATAGCAAGCAGCCATTCAGTTTGCGGTGGTTTGTTCCCGAGGTCGTTCGGCAGCGGACTGCATTCACGGATGTGGCGATAGCTGCATTGTTCATCAATCTGATCGCGCTGGTTGTGCCACTGTTTTTCCAGATCGTGATTGACAAAGTTTTGGTGAACTACGCGGTAGCCACATTGCAGGTTTTGACAGTCGGAATTGTCATCGCACTGGCGTTTGATGCGGTACTTGGTTACCTGCGAAGTTATTTGTTGTTACATGCGACCAGTAAGATCGATATTCGGGTGGCGACCCGCACGTTCGGTCACATGCTCAGTCTTCCCATGAATTACTTTGAGCAGATTACAGCTGGCGTGCTCACCAAGCATATGCAGCAAACCTCAAAAATTCGAGAGTTTTTGACCGGTCAGCTGTTTCTGACTTTACTCGATTCGACCGCACTGTTGATCTTTTTGCCCATCCTGATGTTCTACAGTGTTTCACTGACGATGGTCGTGTTGATATTTTCCGGACTACTCGGAATCAACATTGGGATTCTTTTGGGACCGTACCGCAGACGGCTCGAAGCACTCTACAACGCAGAGGGTGAGCGGCAGGCAATGCTGGTGGAAACCATCCACGGGATTCAAACGGTAAAAGCATTAAGCATGGAACCCGTGCAGCGCAAGAACTGGGATCAATCTTCCGCCCAGGCGGTCGCGATGCATTTCAGGGTTGGCAAGATTTCGATTACCGCTACGACGGTTTCCAAGTTTCTTGAAAAACTGTTAACTGTCATGATTATCTGGTTCGGGGCAAAAATGGTTTTTGAACGAACCTTGAGTGTTGGTGAATTGGTGGCGTTCCAGATGATTGCAGGTCGAGTGACAGGGCCATTGGTGCAACTTGTTTCCCTGGTTCATTCGTATCAGGAAGCGGCATTGTCGGTTCGAATGTTGGGTTCGGTAATGAACCATGCTTCGGAAGCCGGAGTTGGAAGCGGGTTGCGACCACCCATTCAAGGAAACATTGAATTCGACAATGTCACGTTTAATTATATTCCAGCCAGCCCCCCAGCGCTGGACCATGTTTCCATCAAAATTCCGGCAGGCAAGATTGTTGGTGTGGTTGGCCGAAGTGGCTCCGGAAAAACGACTTTGACACGTATGATCCAGGGTATGTATGTGCCACAACAGGGCATTATTCGTTTCGATTCCCTTGATATACGGGAACTGGATGTGTCCCATTTGCGGCAGAATATTGGTGTCGTACTGCAGGACAATTTTTTGTTTCGTGGATCAGTTCGCGATAATATAGCAATGGCGAAACCCAATTGCAGTTTTCAAGAAGTTGTTCACGTCGCGAAAATGGCTGGAGCAGATGAATTTGTCGAACGACTGCCCCAGTCGTATGATACTTTGCTGGAAGAAAATGCAGCCAATCTTTCTGGAGGCCAAAGACAACGTCTGGCGATTGCTCGGGCCTTATTGAAGGATCCGAAAATTTTGATCTTTGACGAAGCGACCAGTGCACTGGATCCCGAAAGCGAAGCCATTATTCAACGAAATCTTAAACGGATTGCCAGTGGCCGAACCGTGATAATTGTGTCACACCGATTGGCCACGTTAACCAACAGTGATTCCATCGTAGTGATTGAACAAGGACGCGTCGAAGCAAATGGAACTCATCAAGAATTAATACAGAAATGTAAGGTTTATCGAGACCTATGGAACCAACAAACGGGAATAGCGTAGATCGGGAAACGGTCAAGCAAGAACGAAGGCGTCGCCGCGAAGAGGCCCGATCGGAGCACTTGCGCGCACGTCAAAACAAAGATAAACTGCTGGTAGAATTTCAGCCGGACGCCGTCGAGCTCGAGCACAGGTCGGTTCCCGGTGGAGCACGCTGGACGTTGTACACCGTTATCGCACTGATCATCGGGTTTGTTGCCTGGAGCTACTGGGCAGAAGTGGATCGGATTGTGGTTGCCAATGGCAAACTGATTACGACAGAAACGCCCGTTGTACTGCAGCCCATAACGACCATGGAAATCAAGAAGATCAATGTGGGCTTTGGTGACAAGGTACGTGTTGGAGAGGTCCTTGCTACGCTGGACCCCACATTTTCTGACGCCGATGTTCAGCAGCTGGAAAATAAACAGAAATCTCTGCAATCCAACATCGCGCGCGGCCTGGCAGAACGCGAAGGAACTCCCTTTTCACTCGAGGGGCATGAAGATGAAGAAGACTGGCGCATGCAATACCAGCTTTTTCAGGAACGTCAAAAAGAAAAGGATGCCAAACTGGAGGAGTTCGATTCGGAACGGAATAAAATTGAAGTTCAAAAGTCAAATACGGTCATTTCAATCGAGCATAACAAGGAACGCGTTGAGATATTCTTGGAGCTGGAGCAATCGTCGGAACGGCTGAGAAAAAAAGGATCGCACTCTGAGATTGACCTGCTCAGTCGGAAACTGCAGCGAAAAGAAGCAGAAACGAAGCTGCTCGATTTGGAGAGTGGCGTGCGTGCCTCAGACGCCGACTTGGAGTCGCTGGACAAGCGACGCACGGCCTATATCGCCAGTTGGAACTCGGAAGTTGCTTCCGGGTTGCTGGAATCGTTTGAGAAATTGGCCGAAGTGGAGCAGGAGTTGAAAAAGGCCCGTCATATGGATGAATCGGACGAGGTTCGTGTTCCTCCCAACGAACATTATGACGAGTTTATCGTCTTGGAAGTAGCCGATCTTTCCGCCGGTTCCGTCGTCAAGGCCGGAGAACCCCTGTTTCGTTTGATGCCGCTGGATGTTCCTCTTGAAATGGAAATTGAAATTGCCGGTCGCGATATTGGTCGTGTGCGAGCCGTTGACAAAATGCCCAAGGCGGAAGAATTGAAGGACTTTGAATTTCCTAAGGGATCGGAAGTCACTGTTAAGATCAACGCGTTCAACTACCAGAAACACGGCTTCTTAAATGGTGTCGTTCGGACCATTAGCGAAGGTGCCTTCGAAAAACAGGGGGAAAATCAGCAACCTGGTATGGCCAACTATCGTGGCCGGGTCGAGCTGTTACATCCTGTGCGGCTGGATAATGTTCCCGATGATTTTAGATTGATGCCTGGTATGACGGCGTCAGCAGAAATCAAGGTTGGCAAACGACGGGTCATCGAATATTTCCTGTACCCGATACTGAGATACCTGGACAATGGATTGCGGGAGCCGTAACAGGTAAACCAGCAGCGTGAGGCTCATTGGAGTTGGAATACGACATAGGTCGATTTTCGTTGCGGATCGACCGGGTAGACTTGTTTCAAGCCAGTGGGAGACGGCAGGGCGTCAACGGCACTCTGTTCGATCAACAGGTAATCCGCTCCGAACAGACTGCCCAATTGTTCGGGATTTTCAAAACTCAATAAACCAGACGGATAGAGTCGCTGGATGCGATAAATCGAATCGATTCTGCGTTTCCACTCCAGCGTTGCTTCACCGTTCTGCGGTATGTCCTTCCAGTTAACCACTTCCGATCGCTGGGCAAACCACTTGAACGTTTGTTGATCATTGGGCGTGATAAAAACTGCATTGGCTGGCGTGTTCTGGCGAATCCAGTCACAAGCCTTTTGCCAATTGACCTGGGTTTCGACGGTGCGTTTCCGATCGTCTTCGTAGGTTGGTAGTGAGGCACGATCTGCCGCTGACCTGGGGTCATCCCATTTGGCAACAAAAATCCATAAGCCGACCAACATGATCATCAAGAGCGAAGCGATCGAAACCAGCTGTCCTGCCCGATGAACCCTGTCGGATTCACGACCTGGCAACGCTGGCAGAACGGTGACACACATGATCGATATCCCGAGCGGGATGCTAAAATCAGACAATCGAAACCAATAGAATCTCAACCATCCCGTCGCCCAATCTGACAATTCCCCCTGCTCTACTTTGCCCGCTTCGGCCAAACCACTTAAAAGCAGTCCAGCCAATGTGATCAGCAAAGACGCAGTGCAGAACCAGTTTAATAAACGTACTTGCGGGATCTTTCTCAGGAACCAGGCAAAACAGAACCAGATTAAGCAAAGGAGCGCGAAACGTCCGACCTGGCTGGTTGCAAATCCTCCGAACAGTAAATGATGAGGCAGCCGTTCGTGAACATAAATCTGGAAAGCCATCTGATTGATGGCTGGCGAAGCTTGAGCCTGTTGAATGATTGGAGGAAGAGCACCCAGTGCAAACAGTAACAGGAAACATACCATGGGGACGGCAGGAAACTTCATGATCGTTTCATCACCTGTTAAAGCGGGTTGACCCCACTGGCGCCTTAATGCCGCCAGTAAGCTGCCGGTTACCAACCCGATTAAGATCCATCCTCCTACCAGGACGTGAAAGCCGCACGCGCAACCTATCCATGGCCAAAACGAATTCCATTTTCCTCGAAAGTACTTTTCAAGAGCGAACAGGGCAAAAACATACGAAATACTCTTTGCCTCGAAACCGCCAATGGCCCACTCACCAGCCATGTGAAATCGATCCATCAAAACCAGGAAAATAACGATCCCAATCAACGCCCGGCCGGGTCGACTCGAAAACACCTGAACCAACAGGTACCAACCGACAGCAAAACCGGCCCAACACAGGATTCGCCCGATCCAGGCGTAAGCATCGAGTGAGAATAAAAGTGTTAGCCAACCGGTTGTCAGGTAAAACAGGTAATGGGAATACGAGGATCCCAAGAAAAGGTCATTAGGACACCATGACGGATTCCAGAAATGTTTGGCTTTTGTCAGGTAATGGGTTTCGTTGACGCTTGGGGTCAATTGGCCCGCGTACAACCAAAGTACGCCAAATATCAAGCAGACCTCGATCCAGAATCCTGGGGAGCGTACCCGTTGGCCCATCGTGACCGTCACTGGAGCGTTCCAGGACTGTTTTGATATGGAAGTTGGCTGGCTGATCTGGAACGGAAATAAACCGACAAGCCGCCGACACCATTCCGTCAGGCTACGTTTCCAATTAAGATCAATATCCGCGTGCGGAAGCATTCGCCGTGCCGAAGGAGACCCAGTGATAAATCGATTCGTCATCGTACAGGATTGGTGAGTGCAAAAACAGCTTGGCCGAAATACCGTTGTACTATTAGGGATTGGACATACCAATGCCCATGTGCTGCGTATGTGGAAAATGCAGCCGATTGATAACGCCCAATTGGTTTGCATTTCGAATTTCCCGCAAGTGACCTATTCCGGCATGCTGCCAGGCGTGCTGGCTGGCCAATATGACGAGCCAGCGTTGGAAATCGATTTGGTCCGATTGACCCAATCGGCAGGTGCGAGACTGATTGTCGATCAGGTCGTTGGACTGGATCATGTTAAACGCCAGGTCTTGTTCGAGCATCGCCCTCCCCTGGCATATGATCTGTTGTCGATCGGGGTAGGCTCCATGCCGATCACCCAAGGTGTAGAGATTCAGCCTGGTGGTTGTACACCCATCAAACCGATGCAGACGTTCTTGGGCCGCCTACGAGAGGACTTGCAACGAAAGACAACCGGTGCCAAACGAATTGCCATCGTAGGTGGGGGATTGGGAAGTCTGGAGATTGCGTTTTGTTTGCAACAGCGGTTGCGCAAATATCCCGAATGGGCAGGTCTGGTCGAGGAACCTGCGATTAGTCTGATTTCCAAGTCGGATTCGATTGGGTCCGGTATATTGGAATCGACTGAAAATCGTGTTCGGCGTTGTTTGCAAGAGCGTGGCATCGAGTTGGTAACCAATGCCGAGGTCATCCAGGTGTCCCCTGATGGGGTGACTTTTGGAAATGGAGAAAAGCTCGATGCGGACGTCGTTATTTGGGCAACGGGTGCCACCGCTCCGGCCGTTCTGTCCGAGCTCGGGCTGCAAACGGATGAGCGCGGATTCATCGCCACCCTGCCAACCCTTCAATCCAGATCGAGTGAGCAGGTGTTTGCCGTGGGTGATTCGGGCACGGTGATCGGGAGTGAAACACGCAAAGCGGGTGTTTATGCTGTCCGCCAAGGTCCTGTGCTGTGGGATAACATTCAACGCCTGCTGGCTGGTCGAACGGCAAGACCTTTTGTCCCGCAACGTGATTTTTTAAAGTTGATTAACCTGGGTGATGATCAGGCAATCGCCGAAAACTGGGGCCGCTCGTTTCAGGGACGGTTCTGGTGGCGTTTAAAAAATTACATCGACCTTAAGTTCATGAAGATGTACCAGGACTATCGCCCGATGGCCATGTCAACGGAGGTCGACGCTGAAATTCCGATGAAATGCCTTGGCTGTGGTGGCAAAGTTGGCAGTGAAACCTTGACATCCGTTCTGGACGAACTGGATGTTCCCAAGCACCCCGATGTGATTGTTGGTTTGGATAACCCGGATGATGCGGCCATCATAAAAACACATGGCGACCAGGTGACCGTGACGACCGATTTTTTTGCCGCTCCCTTTGACGATCCCTACCTTGTCGGGCGAATCGCATTACTTAACTCGGTAAGTGACTGTTTTGTGATGGGCGCCAAGCCGACGTCTGTATTGGCAATGGTGCAATTGCCGTTGGGGCATCCCCGCGCCCAGCGGCAAGTGATGCGCGATTTGATGGCGGGTAGCCTGGAGGAATTACGCCGAATGGATGCGACCATCGTCGGCGGTCACACGATTGAGGGGCCGCGGGTTACGATCGGTTTCACGGTCTTGGGTCATCAGGTATGTGAGCCAAAAACCAAAGGCATGTTGCGCTCCGGTGACCAGTTAATCCTGAGCAAGCCATTGGGTACAGGGGCGTTATTGGCCGCCTTGATGCAGTCCGAATTAGTGGCCGAATTGTATTTGCCGCTGGTGAATTCCATGGTCATGAGTAATGCGGTCGCGCTTGATTTGATCGATCGGTTTTCCGTGTCAGCAATGACGGATGTTACGGGATTCGGTTTGGCAGGCCACCTGGCTGAAATGTTGATCGCTAGTAATGCCAAGGCCGTAATGACTCCCGCTAACATCCCGCTGCTTCCCGGTTTTCAATCGACCGTATCAAAAGGTATTGAAAGCACACTGGCACCCGATAATCGCTCCGTCGCTTCGAAAATAGAGATATCAGGAGTCGAATTAGAATCTAACGAGTCCGCCGTGTTGTTTGATCCCCAGACATCAGGAGGGTTGTTGTTGGGAGTCGGCAAGGATTCTGTAAAAGAGGTTCTCCAGTTTTTGGCGGATCAGGGATTTGTGGAATCGGCGGTGATTGGATCGGTTGTTGATACCGGCTGTGAACCGGCCCTTTCCATTAAAACGTAGGTGGCAATTCCAGACACCAGTTGGCAGCGCTTGATTGAGTGACTCAGCACATCGGTTGTTGCGGAGATACCCGCCGTAACCGGTCCACATGCGTTCGTCCTGCCAGTGGTTGGCAGGCGATTTGCAACACTTGGGTGTATTCGTTGGTCGATGGTAAACTTTTGTTGTAGAATTTGCTACTAATCAAACGCTGCCAAGAAATGTAGATCGATGGAATTTCCCGACAAGAATGAGACGACCCAGGCTCCCAAGAGCGACGAGGCCCCCGTTGAATCGTCCGCTTCCTATGAAACACAAATCCCCGGCCACGACACAAATCCTGTCGACGGATCCGGTGATCAAGCCTCGCCGTCCGGGCATCATTGGATTGGCCGGACAATAGGTAAATATCAAATCCTTGACGTATTAGGCGTCGGCGGAATGGGGGTGGTTCTCAAAGGTTTTGATACGGCCATTGAACGACCCGTCGCCATCAAGGTACTGCCGGCCGAATTGTCTAATGATAAGACGTCACTGACCAGGTTCCTGGCCGAAGCAAAAAGTGCAGGAAAACTGAACCATCCCAACGCAGTGACCGTTTACGAGATTGCCCAGGAAGAAGATGCCTACTACCTCGTTATGGAACTGGTTTCGGGTGGCAGTACCTGGGACTTTTTACAGAAGAGCAAGCTGTACCCGGTTAGGGAAGCGACTCGAATTACCATCGAATCATGCCGAGGATTGGCGGCAGCACACGATGCGGGGTTGGTACACCGGGATATCAAACCTGCCAACCTGCTGGTCACGGCAGATGGTACGGTTAAGGTTTCAGATTTTGGACTTGCCAAACGGACTCGCAGTGAATCATTAGCCGTCACGCGCGAAGGCCAAGTGGTCGGCACACCGTACTATATGAGCCCCGAACAATGTGAGGCTCGTCCGATCGATGCTCGCAGCGATGTTTATTCTCTGGGTGCGACTTTTTATAACTTGCTGACCGGTAAGTGTCCTTATGAAGAGAGTGGCAGCGTGGTGCAAGTCATGTATGCCCATTGCAATTCTCCACCACCTGACCCGCGAAAATCCCAGCCGGACGTTCCCGTGGCATGTTCTGAAATCATTGCCAAAGCGATGGCCATCCTTCCAGAGGATCGTTACCAAACGATGGATGAGATGCGAGTTGATTTGGATGTCGTCTTGGCAACCCTTTCGGGTGATTCGATCCATTTGCCGAGCAACACCGTAACCCGCACTGGCGAAGTTTTACAACCTAAGCAGGGAACATCCATCCGCGGGGCACTGCCAACAGTCATCGGGCTTGTCAGCCTGCTGGTGATTGGACTGTTTTTGTTTTGGGTGTTTTATAACGATGTTAATCCAATGGGGGAACGTAATCGCACAGCAGAAACACAAGATTCCTTTCCCGGGATGGAAAAGATTGAACAACCAGGAGTGCTTGGAGAGGATAATGCCGGTGCTGCGGTAGTAGCGAACAAACCCGCTGGAGAACCGATTCGAGTTGGTGTTCTGCACTCTTTGACGGGGACGATGTCGCAAAGTGAATCACCTGTTAAGGATGCGACACTGTTGGCGATCGAAGAAATAAATGAAACGGGGGGGGTGTTGGGGCGACCTGTCGAAGCCGTGGTTGCCGATGGACGTTCTCAAGACCAGGTTTTTGCGGATGAAGCAAGACGTTTGATTGAGCAGGAAAAGGTAGCAACCGTTTTTGGATGCTGGACATCTTCCAGCAGAAAAACGGTGGTTCCAATCATTGAAGAACTGGATCATCTTTTGATTTATCCGGTTCAATACGAAGGAGTCGAGGAGTCCCCCAATGTTTTCTACATGGGTGCGGCGCCCAATCAACAGATCATTCCCGCGGTAAAATGGGCCTTTGCCTTCAAAAACAAGCGGAGATTTTTCCTGGTCGGGTCTGATTACGTTTTTCCCAGGGTTGCCCACGAGATCATCAAGGATGAGTTAAAGGAATTGGGTGCTGAAATGGTGGGTGAAGTATTCTTGCCATTGGGCAGTGCTGATACGCCCCCGATTGTAAAGCAGATCGAGGAGTCTCAGCCGGATGTCATATTGAACTGCCTTAATGGTGACAGTAACACCGCCTTTTTTACCGAGTTGCGCGGTTCAGGAATCAAGCCTGCGGAAATCCCGACTATCTCATTCAGCATTGGAGAAGCCGAATTAAAGTATCTGGATGTGGATTCCATGGTGGGTGATTATGCGGCCTGGAACTATTTTCAGTCGATTGAATCACCCGAGAACCAGGCGCTGGTTGAAAAGTTCCGAACAAAGCACGGCGAAGAACAGGTCCTGACCGATCCGATGGAGTCGGCTTTTACGGCGGTCAAACTTTGGGCCCAAGCCGTCAATGAAGCCGGTACCGAGGACGTGCCTGAAGTACGGCGGGCACTTAGAAACCAGCGTATCGTATCTGCCGGCGGCATGATTCGAACGGATTCAGCCACCCAGCATACATTTAAGACACCTCGAATTGGTCGTATCACGAACGATGGCCAGTTTGAACTGGTATGGACAGCCGCCAAACCGGAACGTCCCAGTCCCTACCCGTCGTCGCGTACGACCGAGCAATGGAAAGCCCTGCTGCATGACCTTTATTCAGGTTGGGGTAATCAGTGGTCCGCACCGCAACCAAAGAAATAGCCCGGGCTTGATTTGACGAATGGGCTGACAGTGGCAACCTTGGTATCCACCTAGCCAGGGTGTTGTTCTCTGCTGAAAAGGCAATAGACAATGATTGATACGGATGTCACAACCGTTGATACCACGCTCAGCCCCAGAACCCCATAGGAAAGGTATAGCCAAGGTCCAATGGCGCCGGCCAGCGTCATGCCAACCAAACCAACCGCTGCACCCAGCGCCATCACTTTCCCTCTTTGTTCCGGTACCTGTTCGCTAAGCAGCGTGATGTTACTGACGATCGAGAATTCAAAAAATACACGCGTGAGGGCGATTCCCAGCACGGCCGAAACCAATCCTTGATTAAGACTGGGCAATAGAACATAGGCAATCAAGGTTCCGAACAAACCGATCAGCACACTGCGGAGTTTACCGATCCGGTCGGTAAACAGGCTGACCGATACACTGCCCGCCAGGTCAGAGAACCCTAAAACCAGCGCGATGGCCCCGAGCATCGCCGGGCCAGTTCCATATTCGATGAATAACCAGGTTCCGTGGGAGATGTAGATTTGCATCGCTGCAAAAAATGCCAGGCCACCCCCGAAGATGGTCGCATAGGCAGATCGGGCATTATCACCCAAGCGAAAAAAATCGGCAAAAGAAGCTGTCGATGGCATCGCATTGGATGATCCCTTTTTCTTCCCAGGGACAGGTTTGGGTAGCGAGGTAAATGCAATGGCCATCCCGAACATGCAAAAACTGAGGACGAAAAAGGGAGCTCGCCAATTCCACGTCGTCATTAACCAACCCGCTGAGAATAATCCGACGATACCGGCCAGCGCCCAACCGTATTCGACAATCCCGATGCCCCGGGCGCGAATATCGTATGGCAGTGATGCACCGAGGTAGGCATGCAGTGTCGGTACGAAGCCGGCCATGCCTATTCCCCAAACGGCCATGCCGATGGTGGCGACCCACCAACTCGATGCCAAACCGACTAACAAGGTCCCCAGGGAGCAGGATAGGAGGCTGAAACAAAGCACATTTCGAAAACCATGCCGATCACCAAGTGATCCAAATAGAGGCGCTAAAATACCCAGCGCACTTCGTAAACTGACCATCCAGCCCAGTGATATGGGTCCAATATTCAATCCGTTGGCAATATAGGGCAAGAATGGGTTGAATATCTGTGTGCCCGTATCGGTCACCAGTCTGGCGACCAAGCTAAGCCCCACCAGGCGGCCAGTATGGGGCTCGAGCTCATTCGATGGATTTATTTCAGGATCCACCAAAGCTGCGGGCGGGCGGGCAGGTGATTCCTGGTCCATTTGGCACTTGAGTTACAGGGGCAAAAAAAAAGCGTTCCGAAATTGGAACGCTGGTAATACGTTGAGGGATCCAAGGCGTTAACGCTTGGAGAACTGGGTTCCTCTTCTGGCACCGTGAAGACCGCATTTCTTGCGCTCTTTCATACGTGAGTCCCGGGTCAGGAATCCGCCGTCACGCAGGGCAGAAAAAAAATCGGGGTTGTAACTGATGAGTGCTCGAGCAATTCCCATTTTACAGGCACCGCTCTGGCCTGTATTTCCACCACCATTAACCGAAATGCGAACATCAACCGCCTCGCGGCTTTCGACAGCATTCAGCGCGTCAGTAATGGATCTTTGGTCGGCCGTAATTGGGAAATAGGTTTCCAGGGGTTTTCCGTTAACGACAACGTTTCCTGAACCGACTTTGACCCGTACGCGTGCAACCGATGATTTGCGGCGGCCAGTACCCATCGCTTCACCCGTGTTTTGATCTGTTTTCGTAGCAACCATATCTAATTTTTCGTCAATCTAAATGGGGTTGGTTCTATTAATTGGTTGTGGTGACCAGTGGCTGTGGATTCTGTGCCTGGTGTGGATGATCCGGACCTGCGTATATTTTTAGTTTCCCGAGCATCTTTCGTCCCAGGCGATTTTTTGGCAACATTCGTCGTACCGCATCACGC
Organism: Mariniblastus sp.; assembly: GCA_014237975.1. GTDB lineage: Bacteria > Planctomycetota > Planctomycetia > Pirellulales > Pirellulaceae > Mariniblastus. The sequence goes on from JABACA010000056.1 coordinate 23,847, forward strand.
ATTATTTGCTCTGGTTTGCGGGCAAATCGAGCTCCAGCCGTTTCACTGCGTAAGCCCGTATAGCCGGTATACCAAGTGTACGATTTCTTCTCCCATTTGTTGCCGGACAACTTAACCTTGTCAGCATTGGTAATGACAACAAAATCGCCCGTGTCACAATGGGGTGTGTACGTTGGACGGTGTTTACCCATCAGGATGACAGCAATTTCGCTCGCCAAACGACCAACGATCTGGTCCTCGGCATCTGCAATCCACCACTGTCGTTCTACTTCACCAGGTTTGGCAACGTACGTTTTTGTACCGGCCACGGTTGTCTCCGATGTTCGCGGGGCGTTGAAACCCCCTATTTAAGCATTGCCTCAATTCGGCCAAGCCGAGTCAAGGCGCAGAGTCCCACGAACTCCACAAAATTGAATCTCTGAATTTACAGACAACCCTCGATTTCCACAAGGGTCAACTTGGCAACA
>JABACA010000057.1 GCA_014237975.1 Mariniblastus sp.
GAAATCCCTGGCGGCATTTTCTTGTCTTCTCAAGCAGAAAAATTAAACGAGCTTATGGGACAGATAGAATCTCCTTATCGCCTCGTCTTGGGTGTTGTGGGCTGGGCTAAGGAAGAAATTCGGCGAGAAATTGGCCAAGGACTATGGCTGCCGATGCCGGCCTCACCGGATGAAATCTTCGGTGATCCGAACTCCCTGTGGCGGGAATGCTTGCGGCGACATGGACGCGATCTCCTGACGAGTGTGATTGGACCCGTTCAATTTCCACCTAGTTCCCAACATAACTAACTTTCTCGCGTTTTGGGAATGCCCTGGAAAAGGGGCGAACTTTGTCGCCCCTTCATTCGTAAAATAAAGCGCAACAAGTCGTGTTGGTTGTTGTGGATCGAGTGATTATACTTCTCCGCGTTGGTGAATTTTGAATCGAATTGACTTAAGGAAAAGTGATGGTTTATCTACGGTTACTCGCGCTTGGAGTGGCACTATCTTGTTTCTGCCTGGCAGGCTGCAGCCCGGCCAAAAAAGAAGTTAAAAAATCGAATCCAAACAACGATCAGGTGCATGACCATGATCATGACGATGCCCATGATCATGACCACAATGACGATGCCGCTGACGGTAAATTGGGGCCAATGGGCCCTAACGGCGGTCACCAGATCGATTTCAAGAGTGACCAGATGAATGCGGAGTGGGTTCACTATAACGACAATGATACTATCCGCTTGGTGATCCTCGACGCAACAGGCAAGTCAAATCGACGCATCAAGGCGGACAGCGTTTCAATTCGCCGCACCAAAGGGAGCGGTCCAGAGTTCGCGTTGGTGGCCGAAGAGCCGGACGACAATGGAGCGGCCGAGAAGTACATGCTTGATGACAAAGACCTGGCGATCGCCATGGTTCTCGGTGTCACGGTCGAGGTCAAAATGGACGGAAAAACTTACTCTGGTAAGATTCCGCCGCACGAGCCCCATTCGCATTGAGAATGGACTCACCGAAAACGGGAGTACGAGTCGGCCGCCATAGCTGGTTGCTGTAGGGTGGATGTCCGGTGCCTCCAGTTGGAGCTTTGTCTTTGGAATCCCACTGCGGCCCGCGCCTCGAGGGTTGTACATGGAAGCGGGTGATGTACAATCCTATTGAGACTGGCGACGCCGGTTTTCCGGGTGTTTTGCAAATAATCGCCTTCGAAATCTCAATAAGGTTACCAAAATGGCAGCCGAGTTAAATAAATCAGTTGGGCTCACTCCCATCGAAATGGCGCGAACGGCCGGGCAGCGATTCGAAGATTATTTGCAGAGTCGTGGCATGCGGAATACCGAACAGCGGAGAAATTTGCTTGATGTGGTGTTTAGTAGCCATGAACATTTTGATGCCGATCAACTGATTGAAAAGCTGCCCAGCAAAGGAAGTGAAGGTTACGTAAGCCGCCCTACGGTTTACCGGGCCCTCAATGAATTTGTGGATGCGGGCCTTTTGCGTAAATTCGAGCTGGAAGGACGTTCCGTCTACGAGCACGATTATGGTTATCCCCAACATGACCATTTATATTGCTCGAAATGCAGCAGTTTGATCGAATTCCAGGACGACCGAATGGCCGAGATTCGTAAGCAGGTCGCAGCGGAACATCATTTTCAGGATCGCAGTCATCGTCTGATTATTACGGGTGTCTGCGAGCCGTGCCGTAAAAGCCGGCGCCGTAAACGCCGACGCGTTGACCTGATCTAGGTGCTTTGGGTCTGCCAGCCTGGTTGCCCCAATTTTTTCAACATCAATCTTCGCTTTGAAGTGGCGATCAATGCAGCGGCGTCAAACCCGCAGTTCTTGACTGAATGGTTGGCTTCCGTATCTTGCCTGGATGGGATTGACCCATTCGGCCATAAACTCGTCGACCTGCTCCGGTGCTCGGCCAACAAACGTAGCTGGGTCGAGTAATTCTTCGATGGCGACGTTGGCAAACGCGGGATCTGCCGACAGTCGCTCAATCAGATCATTTTCTTTTCCCTCTGTCTTTACCTCGGCCGCCGCATCCTGGCTATGTTGGCGGATTCGTTCATGAATCTGTTGGCGGTCACCTCCTGCCGCCACCGCAGCCATCATGATGTTTTCCGAAGCCATAAAGGGCAGTTCTGCCATCAGGTTTTTTTGGATGACTTTTGGATACACGACCATTCCCGAGGCAATGTTGCCCAGCAGAATCAGGATCGCATCGGTGGCAAGGAATGTTTGGGGTAGTACCAAGCGGCGGTTGGCACTGTCGTCCAGAGTGCGCTCCATCCACTGGGTGGCCAAAGTGTTGGCTGGGCTGGATTGCAGGCTAATCACAAACCTGGCAAGCGAACATATCCGCTCTGACCGCATCGGATTGCGTTTGTAGGCCATGGCAGAGGAACCGATCTGGTGCGTCTCAAACGGCTCTTCAAGTTCTTTGCGGTTGGCAAGCAGCCGTATGTCTGTTGCAATTTTATGGGCGGTCTGCGCGATGCCAGACAAAACGTCCACGACGTGAACGTCGATCTTACGTGGATAAGTCTGGCCCGTGACCGGATATTGAGTTTGGAATCCGGTTTTTTCGGACACTAGCCGGTCCAGTTGTTTTACCTTGTCGTGGTCTCCATCAAACAGCTTGAGGAAGCTGGCCTGGGTTCCCGTCGTTCCTTTGACGCCACGGGCCCGGAGGTTGGTTAAACGGAATTCAAGTGATTGGAGGTCTTCGATGAGATCGTAGATCCATAAAGTGGTGCGTTTTCCGACCGTGGTCGGTTGAGCGGGTTGCAAGTGGGTATAGCCCAGGCACGCCAGTTGGCGATGTTCCATTGCGAACCGACCGAGTAGCGAGATCACCTGAGCCAGTTTCTTGCCTACCAATTCCAGCGCATCGCGGATCAGAATTAAATCCGTGTTGTCCGTAACAAAACAGCTGGTCGCTCCCAGGTGAATAATGGGCATGGCCGTGGGGCAACAATCTCCAAATGTATGCACATGGGCCATCACGTCATGGCGGAGGCGTTGCTCGTGTTTCTTGGCAGCTTCGAAATCGATGTTGTCCAGCGATGATCGCATTTCGGCCAGCTGCTGTTGAGTTATTTCAAGACCCAACTCTTGCTGCGATTCTGCCAGGGCCAGCCAAAGTTGCCGCCAAGTGGCAAATTTTCGTTGAGAACTCCAAATATTTCCCATCTCGCTGGAACTATAACGTGAGATCAAGGGATTTTGGTATAGTTCGTGTGACATATTACCTTGCTTTCGCGTTGAATGTTACCGACAGCGTGCTTTATGGTTACGTCATAATTGACTACGATTAGGTCGGGTTAGGCAACCAAGTAAAACTATAACAGTCAGCTCATTTGGAGTCTGAGAACAAGCACATTCGGTCGATATTTTTAAAACGGCCAAGTGTGCGGATTTCACGACGTTCTGCAACCCTCACTCGAATTCTATTATGATGGCGGTGCGGGCGTGTTGGAACTATAAGGAGAATTAGGTGTTTAGACGTTTTCATATCGTCTTGGTGGCTATTGTGAGCGCGACTTTGGCTGGATTCAGCTGTGGTAGCCCATCTTTGGTCCAGGCTCAGGACAAAAAAACCAAGATAGCCAGTGAAAATCTTCTGCCCGCGACCACCAAAGCCTGGTTTTCAGTTCCCGACGGCGATCTTCTCAAGCAGCAATTCGAGAAAACCCAATTTGGCAAATTGACCCAGGATGAAGAGCTGAAGCCGTTTATTGACAGTATTCGAGAACAGGTAAAAGGCTGGATTAATCAAAAAAATGTGCGCCTTGGCCTTCGCATCGAGGATCTGAAAGGTGTTCGCTCGGGCGAATTCTGTTTGGCCGGAATACTGCCCGATCAAGAAGATGATGAGAAAATAGGTCGTGGTTCCCACGGCATGGTGCTGTTGGTCGATGTGTCCGAAACCGAGGAACAGGCCCGCAAGCTATTGTCGAAAATTGACAAAGAGATGGTTGAGCAGGGTGCGACTCGCGAGGAGATGGAAGATGTCAATGGAGTAGCCGTTTTCCGCTGGAAACTCAAGCAACCTCCCAACAGTCTGCGGAAAAATCGCTTGGCCTTCCAGGCCATTGCCGGTGGATGGATGGTTGCTTCGGATAATGAAGATATTTTTCGCGATGTTATCGGTCGAGCCGTGGATGTTGATGCCATTGTCGCCGACGAGACGCTTGCTTCTACCGCTCCCTTTCAGAATGTTCACGATGAGACAAAAACAAAGGGAATCGATGACAATCATGTTCGTTGGTTCATTGATCCGTTTGGGTACCTGAAGTTGGCTCAAGCGATCGCTGATGAAGAGCAGGAGTTCCGTCAACGGCGCGATGATTGGGCCACCACGCTGAAAAAACTCGGCTTCGGAGCATTCCAGGGAATTGGCGGAGTGGTCGATTTCGCAACCTACGATCACGAGGTTTTAATTCGTACGTTTGTTTATGCCCCGAGAACGGGTGACGAACGAGACAGCCGCGTTTTTGGCCTGGTTGATTTCCGCAATCGTAACGGTGCAAGTTTTGAGCCGCCCTCGTTTGTACCCTATGATTCGGCCGCTTATTTTACCGGTGTCTGGAACATGACCAGCGCGATTAAGAATGTGGGTGACGTCGTCGATGCTTTCCTGCAGGAAGAGGGTTTGTTCGAGCAAATGTTGGTCAGCTTTAAAACCGACATGAAAATCGACTTGCATGAAGTGGTTGATTCGTTCGATGACCAGCTGTTTGTCGTGTCCGAAAAATACGAGTCGGAAACGGGTGAAATAAATGAGGAAAGTGAACGAGTCCTGATTGCCTTGAAGCTTAAAGACAAGCCCGACGCAGCGATTGATGCGTTCAGGAAGAACCTGATAGGTCCAGCGACGGTTTCAAAAATTGGTGAAATTGAAGTTCTCGAAATCGACACAACTGCCGAGGACCCCGACCTGGCCGATCTCGATGACCCATTTGATGACTCGTTTGACGATCTTGACTTGGATTCGGATGACGAAGAAGAGGCTCCCAAGGAATTCAGTCTGTTTGAAAAACGGTATATTGCTTCCGTCGAAGGATACCTGTTGATTGCCAACCGCAGGGAATACCTGGAAAAGATTCTTGGATTGAAACAAACAACGGAGTTGCAAGACTGTGATGACTACCGTGAGATTGCCAAAGCGCTGGGCAAACTGTCCGAAAAAAACCTGGTGAGTTTCCAGCAGTTTGGGCGGATTGATCGAGCGATCAAGACCAACTACGAAATGCTGCGTAAAGGAAAAATGGGTAGTAGTAAAACCGTTCTGGCGCGCGTCTTGAATCGCATGATGATGAGTGAAACGGATGCCGAAAACAGAAAGCAACAAATTGACGGAAGCAAACTTCCCGCCGATTTTGACAAGCATGTTGCTCCTTATTTTGGTCCGATGGGCTGGGTGATGGAAACAGCCGAGAATGGTTGGCTGATTACGGGCATTGTCCTAAAAAAAAACTCGTTAAACCGGATGGTTAAAAAGGGCGAGGAAAAGGACAAGAAGACGCCGCGGCGGTAGCGGGTGGTCTGTTGATCGAGAGCCATTCCTTGAGAATGGCTTCATCTTTGCACGGGAAGTCTCTGCCATCAGGATTGACTGTGTGGCTGGCACAGGATTACTCGTCCCAGGCGGTTCCTCTGCATTCCCATTTCGCGCCAGAACGGGTGTTGTCGATCCCCCCGCGAGCGGACGTCCTCCAGCATAACGGCTGTCGAAGGTGTGATGAATTTGGAGACATTCCGTCCCCTTCCGGAAATCGTAATCTCCTTGGAGAAATCGACAAATTCAGGGGACAGCCAGAGGGTGACCCCTTTTCCCTGATTGGAGGGTCCAATGATAAACCGATTCGTTTGGTTCCCTTTAAGTTCGGCCGACAGGACAAGCGGTTTGGGGTGGCGGCGTTCCCAAAGCTGGGGCCAGGTTGTAGCAGACTCCGGAAAGCCTTTCATTTCGTAAAACCAATAATAATTATCCCAGGGCCGCCGACATTTGACATCGATGGAAAATCCCGAAGTATCGGGCAGTTTGCGACGTTGAGCCTTGGTCCATTTGAAGATTTCAACGATCTCCTCAACAAATGGCTCATTGGCCCTTCCCTTGTACTCGACGTAGACACATTCAGGATATTTCTTGGAGGACAACCATTTATTCAAAGCGGCCTTACTTGTTTCTTTGGCCGCCAGATCTTTTTCTCCCAGAACTACATAGATCGGTAATCGGGTGTGCTCGTTGGAGGCGTATAAATCGGCAAATCGGTCGATTTTCCCCGAAAGTCCGATCACGCCTGCCCAGTGTTCGGGGTGGGCGAGCCCAATATCGTAGGCCGCATCGCCGCCGACTCCATGCCCGCTGAGAAAAACACGGTCGGTATCGATAGAAAACTTGCGGAGTGCTGCCCGATACGCCTTCATGACGACTGAATGCTCGCGTTTGGTGTAGGCATAGCCTCCCTGGTTAGGCAGTTTCCAATCCACCGCGATTACGATGTACCCGTTGCGCATCGCTTGTCCAACCCGAACGCCAAGTTTTTCATTATACAAACCACACCAACGCGCCATCTGTTGATCGAGATTGGAATCACCTGGCAGAGTGATAATGCAAGGGTACCTCCGGTAAGGGTCATACTCGGGAGGCAAGTGGACCTGGCAACGGTAGTTGCGAACCTGTGGATCGGCCAATGATCCTTTGACCGGCACCTGGTACTCAATCGGTTGCTTGCCCGTATAGCTATCCAAATCATCCGGGGGTTCGACGGGTAACATTTGAGCTAGTATTTGTGCGATGTATTCGGCTGCCCCCGTTTCAAAACTTTTCAATTCAACGATGATTCTCGCTCGGCGTGCCACGTCTTTGGATGTCAGGTATTCCCGCACGAGATCCCTTACCGGTATCAATGACGCCGTGACGGCGAGGTTGTCAATGGCGTTGTTACTGCCCAGGATCCAGCCACTTAGGGCCAGCGAAGCTTTCTGGGTAGCGGTCATCGTATTGTCGTTTACAAATCGTCGAACCGCGTCGAGTCGCGAAACATTGGACGGTTTGCATTGCTCGTTGACTTCTGCCTGGAAACGTTGCAGGGATTTGATTTGGCCGTCATCCAGCCGACCGTTTTCAATAGCTTGTTCGATGGTTTTATCAACCATTTTTTTTGATGTGTCGATGTAGGCTGGTTCGGCATTCAATTGCCGTTGTAAATCATTGATTTCCGCAACGATCTCTCCTGCAACACCTTCCCGATTAAACGCTTGAATCAATTCCATGGCCAATTGGGGCTGTCCCACATCGATGTAATTGCGAACCAGTCGCAAATATTGTCTTGCGTAACCTTGACGGACAATCCGACGATTCTCCGTTACGCGTTCACGTTGGTCTGGGAACTGGTTTTGAATCAGTGTCAGCTCCTCCATGGCTCGCGTGTATTGTTCGGCCTGTAAAAAGAAATCAACCAGCGTTTCGTATTCGGCCGGGTTGTTGGCATTCTTGATTTGCTTCCTCAAGAAATCCCGCAGGATGTCGGGGTCAATTGTGTTGGTCGCGATTCGCATCGTCCAATTTCGCTGGCGTTTTTTACCCGGGGCAACAATCGATCGAACTTCAGTCCATCGCGGGTTAACTCGCGTTATGCCCTGAACCACCTCCCAGACGCCGTCTGCATCCTGGTACCGTATCAAACGGTGGCCGTGTTTGTCGAAAGGACCGACATACCGCAAGACGCCGAATCCGCCGGCAACACTTCGATTGGTGGCCCTTTGCCAACACTCAATCTCGGATTCGTTCCTGTTGGAATCGGAGGTATTAACAATCCGGTCACCTAAACGATACGAAAAATGGACATTTCGAAGTCCGTCGTTAACAACGGCGATCGGCTTGGTTCCATACGGATTTTTTTCCCCGGCGGGTACGGCCGAGACCGCGAATACTTCCCCTTCAAATTGAACGCCACTGTTGAGTGTGACGACCTGAGGAAGACCCTGGGCCAGTCCAGGGGTTGGCCAGAGAGCCATCGTGGAAACGATGGTCATTGCAAAAGTAAAACAGGTTGCCACCACGGGTGATCTTAGGTTCATACATTCCTCAGGCACGTTGTGTCCATGCATTCGGATATTGTTGCCGGAAATCCCAATCGGTCAAACAGGCATTTATCGTTCGGATTTCACAAATCGTTGAAATGGGCAAATTACCGCAACAATCAGCTTGTGTGATGACGGGATCAACTGGGAGGGGGATTTAGGCAAAGTTGACACGGCGGCGAAAGAGAATGAAAATCAAAACGATACAACGACAAAGGGCAATATGAAAATCGAATTGGACCACAGTGATCAAACGGCAGAAACCGGTGGCGACGTCAGCCAGACGGTTTCCGTTGCCAGGTGGATCGTCTATTTCCAGGGCGCCCTTTTGGGAGTTGTAGCCGCAACCTTTTTCATCTTTGGGATGATGGTAGGTTCGTTGACGCAATCAAAACAGAATGGGCCGATCCTGATCGATTGTCAAGTTTCGGGACGCGTTATGTTTTCCGGGACGAGTGGTGAGCGGCCAGATGTGGGCGCTGTCGTGTTGTTGTTGCCGCGCGATGCCAGGCCCGAAAAACGACTTGATGGACGCTCGGTCAACCCTGCCTCCTTTGTGCCGCTTGAAAACCCTGTCATTGATTTTGTTCATGCTGCAGGCGGTGCGATTGTCCGTGCTGATGAACAGGGAAGATTTGAAGTATATGTCAAGGCTCCGGCGACCTATTGTCTGTTAGTGGTTTCCCGCAAACAGAGCAAAGCGGCGAAACATCAATTGACCAAGGCAGAGATGGCAGCCATCAGTGGCTACTTTTCACCGGTCGAGAGTTTGTTGAGCGACCGAGAATATCTTTTTGAAATTCGTTCCTTGGATGCAGCCGAAGCTAACCTGGGAACCATTCAGTTGTAGCTGGATTGATCGCATGGCGAACGGGCGTTCACGTAAGGAGGCCGGTTGGCGGGCGTGCTAGAGAATCTCCCGTTTGCGTTTCAAGTAATCCCAGACAACGAACCGGTCCAAGTCGCTGCCAGCTGTGAAAAACACCCTGCCGCAGGTCGCTTCGCACAAACGGTAAGCGAACCGAATGTCCTCTTCGGATTGAGACCAGCTGGGGACCAGGAACATATTGATCGTGATCTCTTCCTGCGCGCACAGCATTCCTTCCCGCATCGTCATTTCTTCCGTCCTGGGATGCGGGGGGTAGAGCATGTAAAGAGTGGAATCTTCGAAGTGAGCCGTTGGCAGTCCGTCGGTGATCAATAATATCTGTCGATTGGGAGTGTTCTGGGCGGCCAACAATTGTCTTGCCAACTTCAACGCATGTTGGATGTTCGTGAAATGCTGGTGAACCATATGTTCGCTTACGTCGGGATCACCCATGTCGACCTTGAGCTGAACCCGGGGGTCGTGGAGGGTGACGGGCTTGGGCATCAGATCGACAATCTCACCCTGTTTGCGGACCTTGCCGAACGTATACATTTCCACGAAGTGCACGACGTCACCAGGGTATTCCGTTCTGATGAGTCCGTCCATCGCCAATGCCATTCGTTTGACGTTCATGTATTGGCCGTCATACCGCATTGACCCGCTCATATCCATCAACACCACGGTGGCGCATTTTGGGTTGTTGCGAGTTGTGTGAATCTCGATGTCTTCGGTTTTCAGCTGTAACGGTAAGCGGGCTCCGGAGCGGAGCATAGCGTTCACGAATGTCTGGGGAATATCCATGTGCGTGATGGAGTCACCGAATTCATACGGTTTGGTCTGTTGTAATTCTACGGCTCCATCACCGGGTACATCGGTTGCATGTCGACCGGAGCGGGACGACTTTAATTCACCAAAAATGCGTCCCAGCAGTTTGTTCTGAAAAATGCGATACGCCTGGGGAGTCAGTTGAAACTTGCCGTTCTCTCTCGTCAGTCCTTGTCGCTCGGCCATTTCCCGTACATAGTTTTCGATGGACTGTTGCATTTCTTCCAGCGATTGCATCGTCTCCGAGTCCATGAACTCGGTAAGTTGATCTAGATCAAGAATGGCGATTTGAGCGTTCTCCCTGGCCTGTTCCAGCTGGTTCAGCAGTTCCTCGATCTTGTCCAGTTCCTCTTTGATTTCCAGGGCCAATGGGATCGTCATCGATTCGTGACCGGTAAAACGATAGTTGGCTGATAGTTCATCGATCTGGTACTTGTCGCCCAGTTGATCGATCAACACCATCAACTGCTGAGCCATTCTGCTGTTGTCGTCGTGTTGGTTGAACCAGAGTCGCTCCAACACATAGATTTGTTCATGCTGAACAGCGTCGTGAAAATCCGCTCCTTCACGACCCTCCGGCTGGGGTCCGCTTTTGGCCGTCTTGTGAAAACGTTTTTTTGCCCGAACCTGAACACGACCGGTTTCGTACCGTTCCAGGATTTTTTGTTTGCGTTCTTCCAACATGGCTTGCACCATGTCGAGGCTGGGTCCGAAGTTCTTGAATTGACTCGGATCGATCCGAATCGCACGGGCCAGTTCTTCATCCGTCAATTCCCGCATGCTTCCGTAAGCCATCAGATGGTTCATCAACGGAGAAACCAGGTCGGGAGGCCCCTGAATCGGGCTGGGGAACTTGTGTGGATCAAATTTCAGGTAGGTGTGAAGCACACCGCCGATTCGGTGATCAGGATTGGGTTTAGGTTTCATAGGAGGTATGACCGTGTTCCTGTGACCTGGAAATATGTTCCATTGCGTACATGCCTGCCAGAATGAACTCGACACACGATGCCCGGACGGCTGCGTCCCCGGCCGCATTAATTTCAAACGCTTTCTGCCAGGCTGCTGGGACATGCTTGAGTCGCTCCGCGTATTGCGCTGATGGAATCAGGTCACCGACCTCGATGCGGACGCCTTTTCCAAAAATCTGCGCAATTTCTTCCAACCCATGACGTGTGACGTATTCATCGAACACGATCCTTATCGCGTCGGCAATGATGCTGTCCAGTACCTGGCGTTCGGTCATCTGGTGACTGCCCATCAAATCGAGTTCCAGTTTACCCAGCGATGACGTGTAAAGATGTGCGAGATCGCTGATTCTCGGGACAGAGGGTTTTTCTCCCAGTAGGACGCCCCGCTGCCTGGCACTTGAAACCATGGTCCTGTAATTGGCCATGCTGAATCGGGCACTGACACCCGATTGCTGATCCACGTATTTTGATCGACGTGCCTGGATGGTGATCTGTTCGCAGATTTCCTTCATGAAATACGGTATGGTGACCGGGTAGTCTCCACCTAAATCGATGTCTGCTTCCTGCTCCATTATTTGGATTCCCAAATGCCGCTCGTTTGGATAGTGAGTTTGGATCATCGAGCCAATCCGGTCTTTTAACTGGGGGATGACCTTGCCGCTACGATTGAAGGTGGAAGGGTTGGCAGAGAAAAGGATCAAGACATCCACGTCGAATCGAACCGGGAATCCGCGGATTTGCACATCTCGCTCTTCCAGTATGTTGAACAAACCAACTTGCACCAATTCATCCAACTCTGGTAGTTCATTGATAGCAAAGATCCCCCGATGTAACCGCGGTATCAGCCCGAAGTGCAATGAGGATTCGGTTGACATGCTTGTGCCGCCAACAAGTTTCGCCGGGTCTATTTCCCCAATAATGTCGGCGAACTTGGTGCCAGGTGCCAGCCGTTCGGCATAGCGATCGTCGCGATGCCACCATTTAATCGGGACGTCTTCGGCTGGGCGTGTTGCCAAGCAGTCTTTGGCAACTTGGCTGAGAGGGTTCAACGGATCTTCGTGAAACGGAGACTCAGGGATATCCAGGTAGGGGATTTCCTCATCAAGAAATTCGACCAACCCTCTCATTAACCGGCTCTTGGCCTGGCCTTTTTCTCCCAGGTAGAGCATGTCATGTCCCGATAACAATGCGATATTGATCTCGGGAATGACCGTATTCTCGTACCCTACGATTCCGGGATACAGCACCTCTCCTTCTGCCAGTTTCCTGAGGAAATTATCGCGGATTTCCTGTTTGACCGACTTTGATTTCCAGCCACTTTCAAGCAATTGCCTTAAATTGACCGGTTGTGCCAACGTTGCGGTTGTCATAATGCCCTGTTCCTTGTTCCCTGAGTCAAACCTATGCTGCATTATACGGCTTTCTGATGCCGTGTTAATAATTTGCGAGAGACGATTCTGTTAAAGCCACAAAACAAGTTGCCCTCAAGTCATTTCATTGCAGACCATGCTGAAAACTCCTCGATTTATTTTTTTTGATGTTGGAAATGTCATTCTGCAATACAGTCATGAACTTAGCAGGGATCAGATTGCGGCCACGGCAGGCATTGATGCATCACTCGTTCAAGAACTAGTTTTTGAGAGCGGGCTGCAGAACCGGTACGAATCTGGGGAAATCACATGTGAAAATTTTGCTGCTGAAGTACTCAGACACTCGGTAACCGACGCTTCCACTGATGATATCATTTCCGCCGCCAGTGATATTTTCAAGTTGAACCGTGAGATCGTCCCCTTGTTAACCGCTTTGCGAATTGTAAATGTGCCACTCGGAATTCTCTCAAATACGTGTCCGGGCCACTGGGAGCGTGTCTTGATGACGGCTCCCTGTATCCGCCAATATTTTTCCAAATTTGTGTTAAGTCACGAATCAAAATGCATGAAACCAGGTTTGGGGATCTATCAGGATGCGATTCGCTCTGCCCAGCAGCCGCCCAGTTTCATTTTTTTCATCGATGACCGGTTGGAGAATGTTCGGGCGGCCAGGTCAGCCGGGATGGATGCCCATCTATACGAATCCGCATCCCAGTTATTCAAACGTCTCGATGAACGTAAGTTGCGAATGAATTATTAGGTTCCGACTTTTTTTCGCTTGCCCTGTTCGTGTCTGTTGATGCGTTGAGCCCGTCGCGCGTTAGGATCCATTCCCAGGCTGGCTTGGCCAACGAATGCACTGGATCCACCGAAGTGATGGGACGCGGCGGCTGGCCGAATTGACTCCAAATTGCAATTTGAACGGTGCAATTCTACAATTCAAAAAAGTCAATTCCGTGATGATCAACAGAAAATGTGGCGAATGACGGGACAACAGGTTTTCCTGGCGATTTGGAGGCCAGCTTGGCACGAAACGGATCAGAGTCTTTTCGTGGGTGAACACAGGAGGCTTTGGTTTGACCGGTCCCATCGTCCGGCCGCTAACGCAGCTGACGGTGGCGTTAGATTTGTCTTTTACAACCAGTTAATGTCTCATCAAGACAGTGAGGTTCGGTACGCCACGATTGTCGACTTGAAACATGATCAACTTGGGGCATTAAGCCGTGTTGATGCGGATGGTCTTGATTACGTTTTTCAGACAAACGACGGCCGTGAGGTGATTGTCAATGCCGAAGAGGAGCCGGGTGCATTGTACGATTCAGACTTGCAGGTCCCGGATTGGAATGTGTGGGTGACCTTGTCCGACGTGACGGATCCGGTTGCAGACCACGTCTAAGTCGGGGGAGATGGGTGAGACGCTAACGGATCAACGGGTCCAGCAGTTGGATCGCCTCCATCGCGGTTCGATCAATCGACAAGTCCCCGCTGCCGCATTGGCTTTCCCGGGGATTGATCCTGATGAGAGTTGCGTTGGGGAAGGCGGCCAATCGCTCGGCTTCGATTCGAACCGTCGGGACCGCCGTGCCGGCACCAATTTCAATAACCGACATTCTGGAATTCCCATGGGACGTAAGCCATTGTTCGTAGCGGTCCAACTGTTCCCTGCAGTCATTCGAAATCCATTGATCATCCTGGAACATCAGGATGTTAGGCCGCGCGATGGAATCACAACAGGGACAACTTGGCAGTGGTGGGACCGCTCGAAACTCATCCATTTTGACATGAACCTGGGTGTCCTGACATGACCACGTGTTCCGGTTGCAAGGCCGCGAGCATTGTAGGCGATGGATTGTGCCATGGCATTCCACAATGTTTTCCTCGGAAAAACCGGATGACTGAAAATGTCCATCCACGTTGCTGGTAAAAACAAAGGAGTCCTTACCGAGCTCCTGGCACCACGATCTCAGGATTTGGAAGCCTTGATGGGGCCGGGTGCTCCGATATCGTTGTAAACGATGCCCGTAAAACCCCCAGGCCCTGGTTGGATCACCATGAAACGACTGGGGGTTGGCCATGTCATAAAAGGTCAGACCGAGTCGTTTCAGGGGCGGGTAGGCTTTCCAAAAACCCTCGTCGCCGCGAAAATCAGGCAATCCAGAGTCAACGCCGATACCGGCCCCGGCCCCGATCCACAGGCAATCGGATTGGGAAATCACGCGAGCAGCCGTTTGAATGCACATTTTCCTGAATCCGGGTCTAGAGGCGGCGAAGTCGTTGTGTGGGCTTTGACATTATTCCGTGCCGGGTGAAAATCCATTAACCTGCTTGAGTTGATTATATGTGTCTTCGGCAATGCCCTAGTAGCCGGTGAAACCCCAGGTAATAAAAAAATGAAGAGATCAATGATAATCGTCGAATTGACAAGGCCTGCGATCCGCGGCTGGATGACGACCGTTTGTTGTTTGCTGTTTCCTGTTTTTGCTGCCCCAGTCTGCGGTCAGGAAAAAGAAACCATCGAAGAAAAATCGATCCTCGAACTTTCAAATCTGTTCGACGGCGACAAGAAACCATCGAAAGATAAAAAAGCAGATGAACCAGTTGTCGCGTCCACAAAACAGCTTTTTGACAACATTGGCAAACTCCCGCCAGTGATCACAAGTGTACAGGCATTTGCCGGGCGACCCTATGGAATTGGGAAAATCGAATACCGATTGCGACCGGGTGACGAGATGATAGATCGGTCCGGCGCCACCTTGATAACTGAGAAAAATGGTCGGGTGCGATATCCGGTTACGTCGAAACCGCCGGTTGCGAAATTCTTTAACAACCTGTTTGGCGGAGGCAACGTGTCTCCGGCTTCACTGCATACAACATGGTTTTTGTTTGACGGTGACGAGCCATTGGAGCTGACACTCCAGGGCTCACTCGCTCGAACCCAGACGATTCCGATTGAATTTGTAAGGGACGCCAGGTTCTCGAGAATTGTAAGCCAGTGGTGGAAAGAGTATGCCTCGATAACCAAGCAACAAACGGCACTGGGTGACTATCCCAAGTTGTTTGAAACGTATCTAACGTTCATGCTTCCCAATCGTCTTTACCTGCAAGAGCCGAGACAGTTAGGGCAACGTGAGAAGACGCCCGACACGTTAATGGAGACCTTGGCGAGGGTTTTCGATGTCGAGTCACAGCGCAGTTTGGCGATTGAACAGTCACTGTTAGGCCAGGCTGACATCGGCTTGGCTTCCCTGCCTTTGCCGGCTGCACCGAATTGGATCCCCACTGATTTTTCGGGATTTGACGGGTCTGATGTCGAGGTGGAGGCGATTGCAACCTGTGTTCCAAAGGAATGTTTCTATTTGAGATTTGGAACCTGGCAGAATCAACTGTGGGTCAAGCGACTGTTAAGTGAATACGGCGACAACTTGGGTCAAATGATCAGCTTGCGGGGTTGGAAACCTAAAATCGATTCCAAGTTCCTCGATCAAATGGCGATCGAATCGACCGACCTGGATGAGATGTTTGGTGGCAACTTGATCTCGGACGTGGCCGTGATTGGGAATGACATGTATATGGAAGACGGTGCCTCCGTGGGTGTCATCCTGCAAGCGCGAAACACAAATGCACTCAAGAATCAAATGGCACCCCGTCGAGTTGCGTTTGCCAAGACACACAAGGATGAAGGGGCCGAGATAGAAATTTTTGAGATCGAGGGAACCAAGGTTCAGTTCTTGAAAACTCCCGACAATCGATATCGATCCTTTTATGTGATTTCCGGTGACAGCCATTTGATCACCTCGTCATTGACCCTGGCAACGCGATTTCTCGAGGCGGCCCAAGGCATTGGCTCGTTGGCGACCACGCCCGGTTTCCGCTACGCTCGTCGCGAAATGCCACTCGACCGCGACGACACCATTTTTCTCTATTTGCCAACCGAGTTTTTTCAGAACTTGCTGGGGCCTGCCTATCAGATCGAACTGCGGCGACGCAACCAGAGTATTGCCGACATGCAGTTGATCGAGTTGGCCTATCTTGCCGCCCGGGCCGAGGGCATTGAAGCAGACAATCCTGCGCCGCTGATCGCCAACCGTTTTTTGCCGAAGGGTTTTGGTAAACGGGCCGATGGCAGCCAACTGGCACGCGAAGGCGATTTCTGGATTGATTCGATTCGGGGAAGACGTGGGTTTTTTACACCGATCAGCGATTTGGAAATCACCAAGGTCACGGCAGCCGAGGTTGCTGACTTCGAACGCCAGCGGGCCTTTTATTCCGAGAAACTACCCGGAATCGACCCGATGTTTTTCGCACTCAAGCGGTATCAGCGGGACGACAATATTGAGCGAGTCGTTTTCGATGGACGGGTTGCGCCTTTTGGAAAACAAAAATATGCCTGGTTACTCAATATGATTGGGCCGCCTTTGCGGCAGGAGGTCGTGGAATCCAAGGCGGATATTATCCGGTTCAGCGCAAGTCTGCGAGGTGGTTTCCTGACAGGTGGTACCGAGAGCCATCAAATTTTTGGTGCCCTTCAGGATCCAGTCGATCCCAGTGTCGAGGTAGCACCGATGTCGCTCCTTTCCATGTTGGAACTGATAAAATCGGCTCCCTGGTTTGTCGGGTCAATGCCGGCAGTGGGGCTGCTCGACTTTTTGCCCAGTTTGGGCGCCAAGCCCGATGCGGACGGCTATACATTTTCAGGATTGCTGGGGATTTGGAGGCTGCAAACCGACCTGTTCACGGCTATCTCGATGAACCGAGAACGGCTGGAGGAATTGAAAAGCGGTTTTCAGCTTACCCCGTTGGAAAGGCCGGCCCATGCGCGACTGGAAGTGGGTGACCTGGCAAAGTCCAACCTGAGAAACTGGGGCAATGTTCACCTCTACGAACGAAGCTGGCAAACCTCAATCGCCAACGCGTGGTTGCTGAATATGTTGGTTCAACAGTTTAAGTTGTCACCAATCGCGGCGCGTGAAACGGCCGAAACGGTACTCGACGTTGATTTGGTTTGTACCCTGGGCGGCAAATATGAACTGGTGGAAACCCCGACGAAACGGCTGGTATGGGAATCAACCAGTTGGCCATCCTTTGCTGACCCGCAGATCCCAACCGGATATATTGCACCCCTGTTCAAATGGTTTCGAGGACTGGAACTCGAAGTGATTAATGGTGACAGCCAATTTGTGGTTCACGGCTTTCTCGATATCAAACGTGACAAATCGGAATCGGCGTTGCCCTCATTCAACCTGTTTAAGGGCTTTGAGAACGTGCTTTCCGGTGGCAAGTCGGAGCAAGAACCGGTCGACCCCAAAGAACCCGACGAGGATCGTCCAAAGACAGACAAATAGGATCGTTGACCAAGGGCGGATGGTGGGCGGTTAAAAAATGATCTGTCGGCGCAAATTTGTCCCTTGAGTGGCTGATAATTGCTAAAATCTAAGTCAGTTTCTATCTGATTTTGATGTGCCGGTTCACGGAAACTTACAGGTTCCATCTGACGGCAGTGATTTGTTCGGTGAACTTAAAGCGCGAGGAGAAATGGTGGGTTTTTTCAAATTGTCGTTGGTTTCTTTAATTCTGTTGCTTTTCAGTGTGCCAACCTTCGGTCAGGAAAAGGCGGAAACCTGGTACGGTATCCTGGATGCTGGTGCCCAGAAATTGAGGTTGGAATTCAGGGTGAAGAAAAACAAGGAGGGGACCTACCAGGGGGCCATGAAAAGCCTCGATCAAGGCAACGCGGTGGTTCCCCTCAGTCGTTTTGAAATCAAAGACGGTCGAATGATCTTTGAGATCAAACAGGCCGGTGCGTCCTTCGAAGGAAAGCTCGAGGGAAAAAAACCGGATGAAATGGCGGCGGTAGGGAAATTTAAACAGGGTGGGGCCGAATACGACATGACGTTGACGCGAGTCACGAAAATACCCGAACTTGCGCCCATTCAGACGTGGCAGGGGACGCTGGTTGCGGGATCCGCAAAATTCGAATTTCAAATCCGCATGTTTCGGGACAACGACGGAAAGCTGTCGGCCAAGCTGGACAGTTTCAGTGAGCAGGCGATGGGGCTCCCGATCGAGTTGGGACCCAAAACGACGGCCGATTCCAAGCAGTTCAATTTCCAGGTCAAGATGACCAAAGCGGTGTACGAAGGGCAGCGGACGGAAGGCAGCAAGTCGGTTGAGGGCAAATGGAAACAGGCAGGAGGCGAATTTCCCCTCGACTTCAAAAGCGTGCCGGTCAAGGACACCCGGCTCAAATTGCAACGCCGCCCGCAGACGCCCAAGGGCCCATTTAACTACGAATCCTCCGACCATATGATCAAATCGACCCGTAGCCCGGGTGTTGAACTTGGCGCTACATTGACACATCCCAAGGGTGACGGCCCGTTTCCTGTCGTGATTTTGATCAGTGGCTCGGGGCAACAGGATCGCGACGAAACCATTTTTGGTCATAAGGCGTTTTTTGTGATTGCCGATCATTTGCCAACAACGGGATTGCCACGTTGCGATTTGATGACCGTGGCAAAGCAAAATCAACCGGTGACCCTACCCTCTGCACTTCCGAAGATTTTGCCGATGATGTCGAGACCTTGGCCGACTGGTTGAAACAACAGAAAGTGATCGATCCCGGTAATATCATCCTGGTGGGCCACAGTGAGGGTGGCTACATCGCTCCGATGATCGCGGCTCGCCGACCCGATATTGCAGCGGTCGTGATGCTAGCCGGGACAACCGTTCCCGGTACGGAAATTGTCCTCGACCAATCACGGCGGATTGCGGCCGCCGCAGGTGCCGATGAAGCGAGCCTGAAGGGGCAGGACGTATTACTTAAAAACCTGTTCGTGATGCTGGAGAACGGCGAAGCAGATTCGCCTGATTTTGTCGACACATTGATGGCCAAGACACGAAGTGATTTGCCCGAGCTGTCGGATGAAGAATTCGAATTACCCGACGCTGCCACTGCCCAGCTTGGCCGGATGAACATTCCCTGGTTTCACTTTTTCCTGAACTATGATCCGGCCTTGGCGCTCAAGAAAATGGACCGCCCGGTGTTGGCGCTGTTTGGAGAAAATGATCTGCAAGTTCATCCGGACCTGAACGTACCGGTGCTGGAAGCGATCTGGGAATCTGGCAAGCACCCGGCCTCGGAAATGGTCCGGTTTCCCAAACTCAATCACCTGTTCCAGACGTCGGAAACCGGTTCACCGGCCGATTATGTCAAGATTGAAGAGACGTTTAACATGGATGCCCTGAACAAGATGACGGCCTGGATTCAAAAAGTGGTGGCAGAGAACAAAGGAAACGCCGAATAACGAAAATTGCCTGACAGGTTTGACCGCAAAGCGACTGCCGGCGGGAGGCAGGAACGTTTTCCGTTCATCGGGCGTTGCCGGTTAACGTTCCGCCTGGTAAGAGAGTCCCAGGTCGTTATCTCGAACGGATTTTAATTTCTCGCTGACGGCCGTTTTGAAAGACCGGGCCACTTCGCGATATTCTGGATCATCGACCAGGTTGGTGATTTGCGACGGGTCGTTTTTCATGTCGAACAACTCAGCTCCTTGCTTGCCGTCTTCGCCGTATTGAATATAGGCCCAATCGTCCGATCGCAGCAGAAAGCCTTTCTGCATCGGTGCCACGGAAAAGGCGGCCGTTCGAACGCTGTGCGAAGGATCGTCCAGCATGGGGGAAATGTCTTTGCCCTGCAGTCGTTGGCTGACGGGCAGCCGGCACAAGCTCGACACGGTCGGGTACAGGTCAATCAACTCGGTCATGGAATGGCAGACGCCTGCAGGTTTACCGGGCACTTTGATGATCAAGGGGACTCGCGCCGATTCATCGTGCAAACTTACCTTGGCCCAGAAATCGTGTTCTCCCAGGTGATAGCCATGGTCACTTGTAAAGATGACGATCGTCCGGTCGGCGACCCCTGATTCTTCCAGGGCCCGCATCACTTTACCGACCTGGGCATCCATGTAGGCAACCGATGCGTAATACCCGCCCACCGCCTTGCGTTGCTTGGCCAGGTCCATCTTCATGTTCTTGCTGGTCTTGTAATTGATCCCGGCCTTTGGGATGTCATCCCAGTCCCCAGGCACCTTGGGTGGTAGCACCATTTTTTCATATTCGAAGGGAGCATAGTATTTTTTGGGTGCCACGAACGGGACGTGCGGGCGGACAAACCCGACGCCAATAAAAAAGGGTTCGTCCTTGTGGGCCTTGATTAACTCGCACGCTTTCTCGGCAGTCCGGCCATCGGAATGCACCAGGTCATCCCCCTCGGCTTCCACCACCACAAATGTATTTCCCCCTTTGACCGGCAGCTTGCCGTCCGGGTTGCCCTCCAGCCTCCAGCCACGTCCGGCCGCTTTCCACTCCGGGCCCTGGCTGTTGTAGCGTTCCGTCCAGCAACGGGGATCATCCGCACCATCGGTTCCGGCTTCAATACCACCGGGCACGCCCATGTGGAAGATCTTACTGACCCGGGCAGTGAAATAGTCGTGGTTCCGGAAGTGCTCGGCCCACATTGCCCGATCGCCGATCATCGGCCGTGGCGATTTGTAACCGAGCATTTTTAAAGCGTGTGGATAGTACCCCGACATGAAGGAGGCTCGAGAGGGGCCGCAGTACGTGCCCTGGCAATACGTTCGCGTAAAACGCATGCCCTGTTGGGCAACGGCATCGATATGCGGGGTTTGGCAGACCTGGTTGCCGTAACACGACAAGGCTGTGTCCGTCAGGTCATCCGCTATGATGAACAATACATTATAGCGAGGCTCATCACTCGAACCGAATGTTGGCAGCCAGAAACAGACGCTGGCGATAAGGGCGATTAACTTCACTGACACCTCCCGCTGGAAAATTCGATCTGCCTACAGGATAGCAGAATTTCTTGCGGTGGTTCGATCAAATAAACGGACCCATCAAACCGGGTTGCGGATTCAGCCTTCAAACGTGAATTCGTCTCCGTCAAAGTCAATTTTCAGGAGGCCCGCATCGTCACGACTATGTTTGAGCAAGGCGGTTGCCAGCGGGTTGGCAATTCTCTGTTGCAGGACCCGCTTGAGTGGACGGGCACCGTAAACCGGATCATAACCCTCTTCGGCTATCCGCTCCCGGGCTGCCTCCGAGATTTCCAGGACGTAGCCCTGTTCGGCAAGACGTTTCCCCAATTCAACAATCTGGAATTCGGCAATCTCGCGAATCTGGGATTTGCTGAGAGGTTGAAACACGATTTTTTCGTCGATACGGTTTAACAGTTCCGGCAGAAATCGAGCCCTCAGGGTTTGCTCGACCGCTTCGCGAATTTCCTCGTTGGAACCGCCGTCATCCGTAATTTTCTGGATGACCTGGCTGCCAATGTTACTGGTCATGACGATGATCGTGTTGGTGAAATCCACGGTGTTTCCGTGATTGTCTGTCAACCGACCATCATCGAGAACCTGCAGCAGGATGTTGTAGACATCATCATGGGCTTTCTCGATCTCGTCCAGTAACACCACGCTGTAGGGTCGGCGGCGTACCGACTCGGTCAGTTTTCCGCCTTCTTCGTAACCGACGTATCCGGGAGGTGCGCCGATCAGGCGGCTGACACTGTGGCGTTCCATAAATTCACTCATGTCGATGCGAATCATGGCCGACTCGTCGTCGAACATGATCTCGGCCAGTGCTTTGCAGAGTTCGGTTTTTCCGACACCGGTTGGACCGAGGAACAGGAACGAGCCGATCGGCCGGTTATGATCCTGTAGTCCACTTCGGCTGCGGCGGACCGCGTTGCTGACAGCCTCAACCGCTTCGTCCTGGCCTACCACGCGCTGGTGCAAACGCTCTTCCATGACCAGTAGTTTTGCCCGCTCGGTTTCCATCATCTTGGCGACGGGTACCCCGGTCCATTGACTGACCACATCGGCAATTTCCTCTTCGGTAACTTCTTCACTGAGCAACCGTTTCTGATTCGCGTCCGCTTCCTTTACTTCCACCGATTCGGCTTTTTCGATCTGCTGTTGAAGGCGGCTTCGGGCCGAGTCCACTTCGTACAACCGACGGTAATCGTCTTCATGCACCTGCATTCCACTGGACTGTTGGGACTTGATATCTGCGTCCAGTTGTTGGAACTGCCGTTCGTTTTCTTCCAGTTGTTGCCGCAAATTCTGGACGTCCGTCATTCCCAGCTTTTCGGCTTCCCATTGCTCGCGAAGATCGGCCAGCTCCTTTTTCTTGTTGTCCATCTCCTGGCGGACTTCATCCAGTCGGGATTGGACACTCTCATCGTCCTCGTCTTCCAACTGTCGGGCTGCCAATTCCAATTGAGTCAGGCGACGTTGGACGATATCGATTTCCTGGGGGACACTATCCAGTTCCATGGCCAGTTTTGAAGCGGCTTCATCGACCAGGTCGATCGCCTTGTCCGGTAAAAAACGGTCGGTAATGTAACGGTCCGATAATTTCGCTGCGGCAACCAGCGCCTCGTCTTTGATCTGGACATTGTGGTGTGTTTCGTATCGTTGCTTTAAACCACGCAGGATCGAAACGGTATCATCCACCGAAGGCTGTTCCACATAAACCGGTTGGAAACGCCGCTCCAGGGCCGCGTCTTTCTCGATGTATTTGCGGTACTCGTCCAGAGTGGTAGCGCCAATGCAGTGTAATTCACCTCGGGCCAACGCCGGCTTGAGCAAATTGGCCGCGTCGCTCCCCCCCTCGGCAGCTCCAGCGCCAATCACCGTATGCAGTTCGTCGATAAACAGGATCAGCTGACCCTCCGATGCGGTGACTTCTTTTAAGACGGCCTTCAGCCGCTCTTCAAATTCGCCGCGGAATTTGGCTCCGGCAATCAGGGCACCCATATCCAGGGCGACCACCCGTTTATCGCGCAACGATTGGGGAACGTCATTATGGACAATTCTGAGTGCCAGTCCCTCGGCAATCGCCGTTTTACCGACACCCGGCTGACCAATCAGCACGGGATTGTTCTTGGTCCGCCGGGATAATACCTGGATGACGCGTCGGATTTCATCGTCTCGCCCAATCACCGGATCCAGCTTGCCAGCCTTGGCCTGTTCAACGAGATCAATGGCGTATTTCTCAAGGGCTTGATACTTGCCCTCCGGATCCTGGTCCGTGACCTTCGTGTTGCCTCGAACTTTGACCAGGGTGTTCAGAATTCCCTGTTCATCGATCGCATTCAAATCCATGAGTCGCTTGGCGGCGGAATCGGTCTTGGCCAGTCCCAGCAACAGATGCTCAGTTGAAATGTATTCATCCTGCATTTGATGGGCCGTTTCCATCGCGGCGTCCAGGGTTTTTTGCAGGTCACGGCTGATATTGGGTGCTCGTCCGCCGGAAGAGCTGGGCAGGCGGTTGATTTCCGAATTGACCATTTCTTGTAGCTGGTCAAACGGGGCGTTCATCGCATCCAGGATTGGACGGACAATTCCCTCTGATTCCTGAAGTAGTGAATGCAAAAGATGGATGGGAAATATTTCAGCATTTCCAGTAGACGTGGCTGTCGCCTGGGCGCCGGCCAGGGCTGCCTGGGATTTGGTTGTTAATTTGTCAAATGGAAACGACATAGTTTGCTCCTGTTACTGCCAACCGTATCTTCAACGGAAAATAGGTAGAACCCAGATGATGATCCGTCCGACAGTCAAATTGTAATCATGCTATAGGTAATGCAATCCCCGTGCCTATCTCTATGGCTGCTTGGCCGATCCGGAAAATTCTTCCGCTGACGATGGGTCGACCGGGATCGCAATGTGTGACGACGGGGAAACGGCGTGCATTGGTCAAATGATGGGCCAGCGACTCTCAAAGTTTCTCCGAGGATACCGACCGTCGCCACTTGGTCACGAGATCCGTCAATACGGATGGCTCACAACCAGAGAAAAGCCCGGGATGCTGGGCATCTCCGGGCATCATTTACCTGCTGGTAACGGTTCGGCGAATTGAAAACAACAACGGCCTAGTCGTTCTTGACTTCAAATTCAGCGTCAATCGCATCATCTTCCGAATTAGCCGCTTCTGGCGATTCGGCTTCCGTGGCCGCGGCATCATTTTCGGTCGTCGCACCAGCCGTTTCGTACATCGCTTTGCTGAATGCGTGAGATGCCTGTTCCAGTTCTTCAACAGCCGACTTGATGGAATCGACGTCATCCGACTTGGCCGCTTC
>JABACA010000058.1:0-14447 GCA_014237975.1 Mariniblastus sp.
CATACGGATCGGTGGTGAGGGATTAAGGACCTTGGCCGAACTGACCCTGGCCCTTGTGTTGTTTACCGATTCGGCCAACACGAACCTGTCCACGCTTCGGCGGTTCGAAACGATTCCGATTCGTCTGTTGCTGGGCGGCTTGCCTTTGACCATCGCCATGGGGATCGGGATCGGTTGCCTGATTTTTGGTGATTTGGCTTTTTTCGAAATCGCATTATTGGCGACGATGTTGGCTCCAACTGACGCAGCTCTTGGTAAACCCGTGGTAACCAATCCGCAGGTGCCGGACTCGATCCGGGAAAGTCTCAACGTAGAAAGTGGATTGAACGATGGGATTTGCGTCCCGGTTTTGTTGTTTTTCCTGGCCCTGGCCGTAGGCGACACGGAATCGGGCCAGGCGGCCGGATTGATGGCCCGATTAACCCTGCAAGCTATCGGCATCGGACTGGCTGTCGGAATCATCGGCGGCAGTGTGGGGAGCCGCATGGTCGCCTTTTTTGCCGGGCGGAATTGGGTTGCGGGCACCTGGTTGCAACTGCCCGTCATCGCCTTGGCACTGCTCTGCTTCGCCTCCGCTCAATGGCTGGGTGGCAGTGGTTTTATTGCCTGTTTCGTCGGCGGGCTTCTGTTTGGTGGTATGGCAAAACGAGACAAGCAACAGTTCCTCGATGCGGCCGAAGGGATTGGCGATGCCCTGGCGCTGGTGACCTGGTTTGTTTTTGGGGCAGCGGCAATCGGCCTGACATGGCACCAACTGACTTGGCAAATATTCGCGTATGCCCTGTTGTGCCTTACCCTGGTTCGGATCATACCCGTTTTCATATGTCTGTTTGGGACAAACCTCAAATTTGAAACCAAGCTGTTTATCGGGTGGTTTGGGCCGCGCGGACTGGCCAGCATCGTTTTCATCGTACTTGTCCAGGACAAGTCGCTGCCAGGTAGCGGCATCCTGGTGACAACCGTCACCTGGACCATCCTGTTGAGCGTTCTTTTACATGGGCTGTCGGCAAACCCTTTATCCCGCTTCTACGGTAAAAGGATAGACCAAGCAGGTGGCAAAATATGAGGAAACCTGGTTCGCGCCGACTTGGCCAACGATAAAAAGGGGTTGGTTAAGCCTCGAGGACCAGGCCCCATGTGGGCCTGACTGTGGGAATCCCCGGGTCAGCGACCTCCTGGGAATAAACCCGACGGCGATCGCCATGTTATCCAGCCCATCGGGTCGACAAACATACCAGGCAGCTTGATTACCACTTCCGTTGGAATCAAGACGCAATCGGCTCAATCCCAGCTCCCTGGGACGACTAGGGCGAATGCCGCCCTGTCGGGCCTAATACCAGCCTGGTCGACCGAAACCTGGTTCGATCCTCCGACTGCAAGAACACCGATTGGCGCATTAAAAAACGCCGCGGTATTAAGGCCACGGCGTTTTGTATTTATCCGTTGTTCAAATCGCTGTTAGCGACGGCGTCGAACCACCAGGCCAACACCTGCCATCATCGACCAAATTAAGACCGTGGTCGGTTCGGGAACATTCGACTGTTTCAAATTTATGTCAAAAGTGGTTCCACCCGGGGAGTCAAAACTAAATCTTCCCTCAACTAACATGGCAAACGGACTGCCATGCGCGACATTGTCCGTCTGGGACCATGAAAATGGCGAATCCGGAGGAGTGAAAGTACCCGAACTGGCTATCAGGCCAAAATCCCCCAGATTATCCGTATTGCTGCCATTCACAAAAGTCCTCGCACCGAAATCGCCATCGTTCGTTCCGCCCGTTTGGGATAGGAAAGAGGGGCCAGTTCCAGCAAAGCCGAGGTCAAAAGCAAACGCCACCAATTCACGAGTATCGCTCTCTCGCGTACTCACGGTTCCACCCAAGTCCATTTCATTTCCAGCCAATGCTGGTTTGCTTTCGGCTGTAATGTTTGCCACACTGTATGAACCATAACTTTGATTGTAGACCGCAACGCCCACTGTCATGTTGGCATCGTCAACGGTGGCTGTCCAACCACCAACCGTATCGCCGGCGAATTTGTTATCAATGACGACGGCATCTGGTAAATGACCGCCAGATTCCCGCAGCACGAGTATCAATGAAGCGTCGGCTGTGTTAGCCGAGCTGATAAAGATTGTGGCCAAAAAAGCGCACAACAGAGACTTTTTGAACATCATAAAACCTTTAGTAAAATTGCAAAACAATGGTGTGTATTAAATTCTAATCGGTTTATTTTTAGTAGAGGCTAGCCAACCTAAATGAGATTGCAAGCCGCTATTAACGACGTCGTCGAACTACCAGGCCAACCCCTGCCAACATCGACCAGATCAATACCGTGGTCGGTTCGGGAATCTGTTGGAAATTCAAGTCGAAACTGGTCATACCAGCAGTCTGATGGAACACATCAGCAGAAGCTGCCATTCCAAACACCGTGTTATGGGTTGCATTCCCATCCTCTGACCAGGAAAAAGGTGTTTCTGTGAACCAGGGTGAGGCGCTCACGGGACCCACACCGGTAAAATCTGCCGCCGAGTCACCGTTGTTGGCACTGACCCAACTTTCGGCAAGCACTTCACCGTTCGTCGTTCCACCAATTTGCGTTCTGAATCCATGACCGTTATCGACAAAGTCCGTGTCCAAAACGATCATTTGAACCCCACCGCCATTAGACAAACTGGCCACGATCGAGTTCAAGTCGATTTGATTGTTATGTACGGCTGGCTTGCTCACGCCGGTCGAGACATTGATCTCGAAGCTGGGCACAGCCCCATTGAAGACAACGGCACCCAAGGTCATGTTGGAGTCAGCGATGGTCGATGTCCAACTGCCGCCCGAAGACGTGGAGCCTGCGGGCTGATTGTCAATGACGATAACGTCAAAACCACTGGTGGAATGATCGTCAATTAGGAGAACCAACGACGCGTCGGATGGGTTGCCGAACACGCCGACAATTGCAACAGCTAAAGCAGTAAGCAAGAATTTTTTTAACATGGCAAATCTTCTATAAATGCGGATCCAAGGTGCTACCGTCTAAACTTCGATCTGGCCTGGTCGGCCCATTTGAAGCTGAGACTTATCTCTACTCTTGGCACCGATTATGGTATTTCCGCTTACAAACAACAACCAAAAAAAAGCTTAAAACCAGAAAAACCAGTAAAAAACTGTTCAATCGATAAACGGGCACTTGCCGTTTTCAGGTCCCAAAGCTACGCACGCTTTTTTCCGTTTTCGTAGATAAAGTGGTAAAACACCACGGCTGCCTTTGCGCTGCCAGACACAAAATGCGCTATGGGCAGTTATCACATAAGCCGAAGGAGCGGTAACTATCGAGTCTGATTAGTTCAAATTATTAATGAGTGCGGCGGATTCCGCCCAAACCACCTCGGTTCCATCGATTCCCATTGGCCGAAAGTCAAACGTTTTCTCTTCCAATCGGCCACGACGTCCTGGCACCCGCCCCATTTGTATGGAACCACGGCGGATGACCATCGAAGAGAAGCCCGTCATGCCCCCCAAGTGGCAGGTCTTGATTCCTCAAAAGCTATGCAAACCGCCAATTTTGACGGGCCGTATTTTTCCTTCCCCAGAATGCGACCGTTTTTCCTCACCCACACTCAACTTCTCATTAACTTCATGACTGAAACGCAATATAATAGAATCCTTATATTGGGTGGGCGCTTGCAACCCGGCGTCGCAAAACAATCATCACATCCAATCGTACTACGCTGGGTTTGCCTTGTTGATTCATAATGCGCTTTCAGCGATTTTTCAACGTCCGGATTTTGAACCATTCTTTCAAGAAACGGATGGCCCCAGTTCCAAAGTAGGTCTCGATGAAGGGCAAACGAGTTTTAGAACCTCAGGAATTACTCAAACTGATTAATTCCTTTGCGGTTAATGTGCTTCAGCAATCATCTCTGAACGAGATTCTTTGGCTGATTGCCGACACGGTGATCGCTAAACTCGGATTTGACGACTGTGTTATTTATTTGGTTGACCATTCCAAGCAAGTTCTGCTGCAGACTGCGGCTTATGGACCCAAGATAGCGGAATACAGGGTCATCTCGGACCCGATTACGATTCCGATTGGCGATGGAATTGTGGGAGCTTGCGCAAGGGATAAAAAGCCTGTACGTATCGACGACACACGATTGGACACCAGGTACATCCAGGATCCGGGTCTCATCGGGCATGACAAGAGAACGTCGGAATTGAGCGTACCGATTTTGCTGGGTAATAAATGCATTGGCGTCATCGATTCCGAAAATTCGGAAATCGGGTATTACACGGAACAACACCAGGAAATTCTGACAACCATCGCGTCGATGGTTGCCACCAAACTATTCGACGCCCTGGCCACTGAGGAATTGAAAGCAACCGTAGAGGAACTAAGAATCGTCCAGGAGCAACTTTCACGGCAAACCGCCGAGTTGATTGTTACCAAGCAGATGGCACAGTCTGCCAACCGGGCCAAGAGTACGTTTTTGGCCACCATGAGTCATGAAATCCGCACCCCGCTGACTGCCATCATCGGCATGTCCGATCTCCTGCGGGACACCCAACTCGATGATGAACAAATGGAATCGGCCGACATCATTATCGATTCGAGCCAACACCTGCTTGATTTGATTAGCGGAATCCTAGATTTTTCTAAGATCGAGGCCGACGAACTCCACCTCGAACGACTCAAAACAGATCTTCGGCTTTTGATCCGAACGGCTGTCAACGTTTGTAAAACTTCCCGTAAACCGGCGGTCCCGATTGAAGTTGTCTGGGATCCAACAGCGCCCGATTGGATCATTTGTGATGAAGTGAGGCTGCGGCAGATCATTGTGAACCTGATTGGCAATGCTTTGAAATTCACGGTTCAAGGAAAAGTAACCCTCAAGGTATGGAGTGGCCACAAAGGATTGAAGGAATTGTTATTTGTTTCGGTTCACGACACGGGTGTCGGCATCCCGGCCACCCATCTCGATGCAATTTTTGAACCGTTTCAACAAGTTGATTCGTCGATGTCCCGGGCTTACCAGGGTACCGGGTTGGGATTGAGTATTGCCAAGAGGCTTAGCAATTTGATGGAGGGCGACCTTGTTGTAACCAGCCAAATTGGAGAGGGTTCGGAATTCGTATTAAACATTCCCCTGACCAGAGCTCACCCGGTTGAACCGAGCGTTCCGGTGCCAATAACTTTTACGCCCAAGAGACAGTTGAAAATTTTGATTGTCGAAGACAATCGGATGAACCGGGTGTTGACTGAAAGACTTCTCAACCAGGCTGGCTTTTATCCTGATTTGGCGGAAAACGGTTTGGAAGCTGTCGATTGCGTCAACAAAACGACTTATGACCTGATCTTCATGGATCTCCAGATGCCCGTCATGAACGGTTATCAAGCCATGCGGAAAATTCGTTCGAATTCATCCATCCAACAACCGAAAATCATTGTCATTTCAGCCAATGTACAACCGCAGGACGTCAGCGAATCGTTTAGCGCGGGTGCCAATGGTTTCCTGTCCAAACCGATCGATCGCAATGCCCTTAGCCGGGTCTTAAACACTGCTTTTACCGACCGAGAGGCCGATGCTTGAAAACTGTCCCGACCGGTAGACGATGGCAATTTGGGCGACATTGAAAACCCGTTACCAGCCACCCATTCCCTGGTCGCCAAAGGGATGGTGGGCAGCCTCCGCCCAAGGATTTACTGTTTTCTGTTAACCTTTCCAACAGGCGTATTGTTGATTAATTTTCAAAAATTGAAATGACAGCATTTTGGATTGTGCCTTGGCAGTTTAAAATCGCCGGTTTTAGATACCCTCCTATTCCACCAACGGAACGAACAATAACCATGACTACCAAAACGGTTGGATATAAACATGTGCAGAACCACTGGGATGACGCGGACGTAGCCAATATGTCGCCCGCCGAACGTCTTGTGTACCGTTCCAATTGCCTGGGCGCCGACCAGCGGATTACCAACACGGGCGGAGGAAATACCTCTTCCAAAGTTGAGGAAACCGATCCGTTAACCGGTGACACGGTAGATGTGTTATGGGTCAAAGGATCGGGGGGTGATTTGCGAACGGCAAAACAGGCCAATTTCGCATCGCTCTATATGGATAAACTGCTCTCGTTGATTCCCGGTTATCGCAGTGCGCCTGACAATGGCCCCAAAACGCCGGCGGAAGACGCGATGGTTGGATGTTTCCCGCACTGCACCTTTAATTTAAACCCCCGCGCAAGTTCGATCGACACACCTTTGCACGGTTTTTTACCCGCTCGGCATGTTGATCATATGCATCCAAACAGTGTGATTGCCATCGCCGCTTGTGATCAAAGTCGGGAATTAACCCAACAAATCTACGGCAACGAAATTGGCTGGGTACCCTGGTTGCGACCCGGGTTTGAATTAGGACTGATGATGCAAACAGAGGTTGCGAAAAATTCCAACCTCAAAGGGCTGGTGATGGGTCAGCATGGCCTGATCAATTGGTCAGACGACGATCGGGATTGTTACGAATTGACATTGTCATTGATCGAAAAGGCGGCGGAGTACATCGAATCCTGTGACAAGGGTGAGCAGACATTTGGGGGTGAAAAATACCAGACTTTGGCCGACGACCACCGGGACGCCTTGCTGGCCAGCCTGTTGCCCTGGTTACGCGGTCAGGTTTCGCAGGTCAACAAGTTTATTGGGACCAACGAGACCCGTGCATCCATTATGCGGTTTGTCAATTCCCATGACGCTGCACGGCTAGCCGAATTGGGAACAAGTTGCCCCGACCATTTCTTAAGGACCAAAATCAAACCACTCTACGTGGATTGGAATCCGCAGCAGGAAGACCTCGACGCATTAAAACGGAAGCTGCTCGAAGGACTGGCACAATATCGTGTTGATTACAAAACCTATTACGACGCTTGCCGACACGACAATTCCCCAGCGATGCGCGATCCGAACCCCACCGTCATCCTCGTACCAGGGATTGGCATGATCGCCTGGGGGAAAGATAAAAGCGAGTCCAGAGTGACGGCCGAGTTCTACACGTGTGCCGTCGAAGTAATGCGGGGCGCCGAGGCAATCGGTAATTATATTGCGCTTCCAAAACAGGAAGCATTTGATATTGAATATTGGTTACTGGAAGAGGCTAAACTGAAACGCAAACCACCAGAAAAAGAAATGTCGCGGGATGTCGTTCTGGTGATTGGCGCTGGGAATGGAATTGGCAAAAGCGTAGCCCATCGATTGGCCACGGAGGGCGCCCATGTCGTCTGTTGCGATCTCGACGAAACCGCAGCGGTGGCAACGGCCACGGAACTTACCGAGATCTACGGACAAGGTATCGGTGTCGCTGGATCGGCGATCTCCGGCTGTGGTCCGGCCATTGGTTTACGCGTAGACATTACGAACCGCGATTCCATCCAGGCGATGATTCAACAAGCCGTCTTGGCTTATGGTGGTATCGACCGGGTGGTAGTGACAGCCGGCGTTTTCGTCGCACCCGGACGTGATGGCAAATTACCCGAGTCCAAATGGAAACTGACCTACGACGTCAATGTGATGGGCAGCTTCAATGTAGTCGACATGCTTCGCAAACTATTTGCAGAACAAGGTTTGAACGCATCGGTTGTCCTCACCACCAGCGTCAATGCCGTTGTCGGAAAGAAAGGTTCCGTTGCCTACGATACGTCCAAGGCAGCCGCTAACCACCTGGTACGTGAATTGGCCATTGAATTGGCTCCCCTGGTTCGAGTCAATGCAGTCGCACCGGCCACCGTGGTAGCTGGGAGCACCATGTTTCCCCGTGACCGTGTTATCGCATCCTTGACTAAATATGAAATTCCTTTTTCGGAATCAGATGACGATGATACGTTGCGCAACAGCCTTGCCGAGTTCTACGCCCAACGGACTTTGACCAAGCAGGCCATTACTCCGGCCGACCAGGCAGAAGCGATCTATTTTCTGGCTTCTGAAAAATCCAGTAAAACCACCGGCCAAATCATTAACGTGGACGGCGGACTGCATGAAGCGTTCCTCAGGTAAGCCGAGGCAGAGCGAGAGTCCAGATCGCGGAGGGAATCCGGAATAGGTACTAACCCGCGTTGCAGAATCCTCGGCGATTTCCGTTCATCAGGTCGTTTTTTCTGATCTAGCAACGAAAAACCGACTTTTTTCAGCGGTCCTTTTTTTTCCGTAATGAATCGTTAACGGCGTAACCGGCTAAGAGCCCCGTCGGGCTGATATTTACCAGTATCGGTTTTGCAACCAATAACCAGATACAACAGTCGAATTAACCTCATTATCAACCCCGGATGCAGGTTTGACCTGTTTCAGCTACGCCGGATCTGTTGATTCGAGGCAACCAAATAAAATCGCTTGTGAATTTGACGGGGAACGGTTCGTCTTGAAAATAGGAACCTCGCCAACCAGTTCATGCAGGCTTAAAGGATTCGGTGTGAAACAACGGAGTTTGGATTTTAAATCCAGAGGGCAACTTGAGACGGCAGGGTTCATCGACCGGGATCCCACTGAATCGTGCGGTGTCGGTTTGATCGCCTCGATCAAAAACCGAGCATCGCGCGAAATTCTCGATCTCGGATTGGTATCGTTGGGTAACGTCAGCCATCGGGGGGCGATTGGAGCTGATGGAAAAACGGGCGATGGCGCTGGCGTTTCAACCACCCTTCCCAAAACGCTAATCCACCGTTGGATGGCTCAACTCGGTTTTCGAGACAAGGCTGAATTGACCGCCATTGGAATGCTGTTCTTGCCTGTCGATCCGGACCATCAAGCTAAAGCGTTGGAGATGGTTCGCACGAAAATTGCGGCGTTAGGAATGTTCGTGGTCGGATTCAGAGACGTTCCGGTAAACCCGAATTTCCTGGGAGAAGATGCTCGAAATTCCATGCCGGCTATCAAACAGGTTTTTGTTTCGTTGGCGGGTACCGACCGCGACGATTTCGAACGCCGCCTGTTCCTTGCCAGGCGTTCGATCGAGTTATTGTCGGTGGAACGTGATTTCACTCCTTTTTATGTTGCATCTTTGTCAAGCCAGACCATCGTTTATAAAGCGATGGTACTTTCCAAACGGTTAGCTGATTTTTACCCCGATTTGCGCGACCCGGACTACCACTGCTCCGCCTGTGTTTTTCACCAACGGTTCAGCACCAACACATCCCCCCAATGGGAACTGTGTCAACCGTTCCGAATGTCGGCACATAATGGTGAAATCAACACGATTCGCGGAAATCGAAATTGGATGACGTCTCGCGAAGCTTCTTTTTCCCATCCACTTTGGGCCAAACACAAAAACCTCATTAAGCGGCTTTTCAACTTTAATGATTCGGATTCGGCTAGCCTCGACAATGTGATTGAACTGCTAACACTTTCGGGCAGGAGTGTCGAACATTCTTTTTCCATGCTGATACCACCGGCTTGGGAAAACGACCCCGTTATGCCACCCCAGGAAAAAGCCTTTTTCGAATACTACAGCTGCTTTTCGGAACCTTGGGATGGTCCCGCAGCGATTGCTATGAATGATGGCAAGACCGTGGTGGCCGGACTGGATCGCAACGGACTTCGGCCGTTCCGATACAAAATTACGAACGATGACATTCTGATCGTCAGTTCGGAAGCCGGGGCGGACCGTTTGCCGGATAGCCGCGTTGCGCTGAAAGGTCGATTGGGCCCGGGACAAGTCATCGGCGTGGATTTGTTGCATCAAGAACTTCGCTTCAACTCGCAAATCAAACAAGACCTAGCCGACCATCACCCCTACTCCGAATGGCTGGCCGATCATAAGTCCGCCCTCCCTGCCGATTCCGGGCAATGTTCACCCGACGTCGTTTTTTCCGCGGATGATCTGCTTCGAAGGCAGATCGCCGCCGGCATGACTCGCGAAGAGATTCAGATCGGCATTGCCCAAATGTCGACTCAGGGCAACGAGCCAACCTTCAGCATGGGCGTTGACACCCCCTTGGCGGTTTTGAGTCGGCACCCGCGTAACCTGTCTGATTACTTCAAACAAAGGTTCGCACAAGTTACCAATCCACCGATCGATCCGATCCGGGAAAAGTCGGTGATGTCGATTTCGACCGGCATTGGACCGGAGCGAAATATTCTTGACCAAACACCCGGCCATTGCAACATTTTGCATTTATCCAACCCGGTTCTGTTGCCCGGCCAATGGGAGGAACTGGTCAACGCCTCCGGTTTCCGCAGCAAGCAAGTGGATTGCACTTGGGAGCTAAGTGACGGCGCCGCCGGTCTACGGGAACGCGTGAATCGCATTGTGGAGGAGGTTCAGCTGGCGGTTGACGATCATGCAACCATCATTTGCCTGTCGGATCGGAATGTTTCCAAACAACGATTAGCCTGCCCGATGTTGATGGTCGTTGGTGCCATCCACCATGAACTGTCCAAATCCGGACAACGCATGATGTGCAGTTTGCTCGCAGACACATCGAGTGTTCGTGATTCTCATCAACTCGCCCTGCTTTTTGGTTACGGCTGTACCGGCGTTTTGCCCTACCTTGCCTATGAGACGATTGCCCAGTTGTCTGCATCGGGAGAGACGCCTGGGGACACCTGCTTGCCAGGATGGAATTCCTATCGCGATGCGCTGATGAATGGTTTGCTCAAGATCATGTCCAAGATGGGGATCTCTGTCTTAAATAGTTACCAGGGTGCGCAAATATTTGAAGCAATCGGCATTGGCAGTGAATTGATGGACAAATGCTTCAAATACAGTTACAGCAACCTCGGTGGAATCGGTTTCCAGGAAATTGCCGAAGATTGTATGAGCAATCACCGCGCCGGATTCGATGGCGAGGCCAGTCAGCTCAAGCTCCTTGATCTGGGAATGACCAAGCCACGCCGCTCGGGTGAGCACCATGTCATCAACGGCAAAGTGACACGAAATTTGCACCGCTTTGTCCGTGACAATCAGCCGGAAGATTTTGCGGCTTATAAGTCCGAAATCTCTCCCATCACCGCCACAGCCATCCGCGATCTTGTCGCGCCCACCGGTTTGAAAGACAATCCCATCCCGCTGGACGAAGTCGAACCGATCGAGGAGATCCGGAAACGTTTCACCACAGCGGCAATGAGCCTGGGAGCCGTGTCTCCCGAGGCCCATGAAGCGATTGCAATCGCCATGAACAGGATCGGTGGCAAATCGAACTCAGGCGAAGGGGGTGAAGATCCCAAAAGGTTCTTGCAGGAACAGAATGGAAACTGGAGAAACAGCAAGATCAAACAGGTCGCCTCCGGGCGTTTTGGAGTCGATGCGCATTACCTTTCATCAGCGCAAGAAATTGAAATCAAGATGGCCCAGGGAGCAAAGCCCGGCGAGGGCGGACAGCTGCCAGGGTTCAAAGTCAACGAACTCATCGCCCGACTTCGGAATACCGAGCCTGGTATCACACTGATTAGTCCACCGCCTCATCACGACATTTATTCCATCGAAGACTTGGCTCAACTGATCTACGATTTGAAAATGGTAAACCCAGTCGCTCGAGTCAGTGTCAAGCTGGTAGCCAAAACCGGAGTGGGAGGTATTGCGGTGGGCGTGGCAAAATCCTTTGCCGACACCATCTTGATTAGCGGCCACGAAGGTGGCACGGGCGCCAGTCCGCTAACTTCCATCAAGCATGCGGGTTTGCCTTGGGAACTGGGTTTGGCCGAAGCCCATCAGTCATTGGTTGCCTGTTCCTTGAGACAGCGAGTGATTTTACGAGCCGATGGCGGGATACGAACGGGCCGTGATGTGATCATGGCCGCGATCCTGGGAGCCGAGGAATACAATTTCGGTACGATGGCATTGATTGCGCTAGGTTGTGTCTACGTTAAAAAGTGCCATCTGAACAACTGCCCTGTTGGTATTGCGACCCAGGATCCAAAGTACCGGGCGAAATTCAAAGGGAAACCGGAAAACCTGGTCAACTACCTGAATGCCATCGCTTTGGAGTGTCGCCAATTCATGGCAAAGCTGGGGGTTCGATCAATGGATGAATTGATCGGACAAACCCACCTGCTTCGGCGAAGGACCGATTTGGATCATCCGCGGATTGAAACACTGAATCTCGCATCCATTTTGCGGCAACCGGAACCCCGTCAATTTTCCCATACGACCCAACAAAAATATCACCAACCGCCAATGATCCATCCATCCTTTGATGACGAATTGATTGAAACGGTTATTCGCCGCAAGGATCCTCTCGCTGACCTGGTGTTTTCACAGGAAATTGTTAATACCGACCGCAATATCGGCACACGGTTGTCCGGCTTTCTGTCCAGCCGATATGGAAAACGAGGTTTGCCCGGCGATTCGATCAAGTATCGGCTGCGAGGGACGGCCGGCCAGAGTCTAGGCGCGTTCCTGTGTCCCGGGATTTCCATCCACGTTGCCGGAGAAGCGAATGATTATGTCGGCAAGGGAATGTCGGGCGGCACCATTTCGTTGTGTCCCCAGAATCCAGACCAACTGACTTCGGCAGACAACGTCATCGCGGGAAATTCTATCCTGTACGGGGCTACCGGGGGTAAACTGTTTGCCTCGGGAATCGTTGCCGAGAGGTTTTGCGTCCGAAATTCCGGCGCCATCGCGGTTGTCGAGGGATGTGGCGACCACGGTTGTGAATACATGACCCGTGGTACGGCTGTTGTATTGGGAAAAGTTGGCAGCAATTTTGCAGCCGGAATGACAGGCGGATCTGCTTATGTCCTGGATCCGGAGCGTGGTTTATACGACCGGTTGAACCACCAGACCGTGTCACTCGTTGAACTCGACGCCTCATCCGACCACGAGTTACGGTCGATTCTCGAGGAATTCCATTCCGCCACGCACAGTGACATTGCGGCTCAATTATTGGACGATTGGGATACCCATTGCAGGCGTTTCATCAAGGTTATCCCCCTACCCACTCCCCAAACGTCCGGTAAGAACCCCGAATCCAAACCGGCAAACTCCCTCTGAGCCCTCTCAAACAGCCTTTATCAACGAAAATCAACATCATTCAGGCCTTATCGGTGGATCCCTTGCCAGCCAAAAAGGCCCTTCCCCATGCCCAAAGATTGGGCATTCATTGCATTCCTCGCTAATGCAAGAATACCTCCCACCGCTGTTGGCCGAGGAGGTTGCAGCCACCCTAGAACAACGCGACCGGACCATCAGGTATCAAAAAATTATTTCGCTGAACAAATCGCTAGCAGAGCAAAAACTCGGATACCGGTAGTGAAAAATTCTTTTGTTCGGTTTTGAAACCGCGAAAAATCAAAAATGGTTATTGAATGTTTATTGGCACGTGCATTGCATTTGCTTTTTGCCCACACTTAAATTCGGCAGTTCGTTCTGGGTAGCAATGCATTGAAGACAATCGGGTTAATTTCAGCGGCGTCAATTCTGTTTTTTTTTGCAACTCCTGCCAGCGGGTTTAGTAACGAACTGGGCAACGAACATACCGAACAAATTACATCTGTCCCCGAGGTGGTAAACGATGCGACCAATCCGGCTGATTTGGCATGGATGCTGATGGCCTCGGCGCTGGTGTTGTTTATGACCGCACCAGGTTTGGCCATGTTTTACAGTGGCTTGGTTCGCAAGAAAAACGTGATCGGTGTGATGATGCAATGCCTTTTCCTGATGGGCTTGATGTCCGTTATCTGGGCATTGTGGGGCTATTCGCTTTCGTTTGGAAAGGGAAATCTGTTTATTGGTAATTTCAGTCACCTGTTCCTCAGTGGTCTTGAAATGAAAAACGGCGAACTCCCTGGAGGCGCCGTGCCGGACTTGGTTTTCATGATTTTTCAAGGCATGTTTTTCGTGATTACGCCTGCTCTCATCTGCGGTGCGTTTGCCGAGAGAATGAAATTTGGCGCAATGGTTTTGTTCATGATTGGCTGGGGAACACTGGTTTACTGCCCGTTGTGTCACATGGTTTGGGGAGAGGGTTGGTTGTTTTTTGGTGGACCGGGTTCACTGCTGGGCGGGGCTCTCGATTTTGCCGGGGGTACCGTTGTCCATATCAGTTCCGGTTTTTCGGCTTTGGTGTGCGCATTGGTCCTGGGCAAACGTCTCGGTTTTGGCAAGAACGACATGCGGCCCCACAATTTGACCTATACGGCGATGGGCGCAGCAATGCTCTGGGTTGGCTGGTTTGGTTTCAATGCCGGTAGCGCAGTGGCCGCCAATGACCTGGCCGCCAATGCCTTTGTCGTCACACATCTTTCAGCCGCTGCGGGCGCCATTTCCTGGGCGTCCATCGAGTGGTTCCGTCGAGGTCAACCGTCCATACTGGGAACCGCTTCGGGCGCCATTGCCGGTTTGGTTTGCATCACCCCGGCGGCCGGATTTGTACAACCCATGCCGGCTTTGATAATTGGAACTTCCGCTGGTGTCGTTTGTTACTTGGCATGCGGTAAAATCAAACAGATGCTCGGCTACGACGATTCACTCGA